>JAGWRY010000046.1 GCA_028869495.1 Elusimicrobiota bacterium
ATGAAGCACGAGCGCAAGCGCTTCGTCGAGAGGCTCGACTTCCTGACCACGCCCGGCTACCTCGACGGCCCCGGCGCGCGGGAGCGCGCGGGCCTCCCGCCGGAGACGGGGCCCTACCGCGTCGTCACCGACCTCGGCGTCTTCGACTTCGCGCCGGACTCCCGGCGCATGCGCCTGATCGCCGTGAACCCGGGCGTCTCCGAGGAGCGCGTCGCCGACGAGACCGGCTTCGCGCTGGAGAGCGCGCCGCGCGTCGGCCTCAACCCGGACCCGACCCCGCGGGAGCTGGACGTCCTGCGCCGCCGGATCGACCCCGAGAGGGTCTTCCTCTAATCAGTCCGGAGGCGCGAGGCGGTAGCGCAGGCGCCGTCCGACCGCGGCGATCTCGGCGCGGACATCGGTGCGCGCGAGCAGGGCGTCCCAGCGCGCCAGGCTCCGGCGGTCGCGGCGCGTGAGGGGGCCCCGGTCGTAGTGCTGGAGCTCGGTGAGGGTCTCCGTGCGCTCGTCGGGATCCTTGAGGAGCGCGATCAGCCGGGCGGCCGCCTCGGCGGGGCGCCCCGCTTCGACGAGGGCGTCGAGATAGGTCCGCGGCGCGTCCGAGGCGTGCGCGCGCAGATAGTCGAGGGCCCGCGCGGCGTCGCGGCGGCGCCCCCGCTCGAGCGCGGCTTCCAAGCGGACCTCCTCGACCTGCATGCGTCCGTACGGGCTCATCGCGGCGAGGCCGGCGACCGCGGCGAGCGCCCGTCGGGGGCGTCCCAGGGAGACGAGAAGCGACGCGAGGTTGATGCTCTGGCTGACGTTGACGTCGCCGCCCTCGGAGAGATGCTGCGCGCGCTCGAGGACGACGACGGCCTCGTCCCAGCGGCCGAGGCCCTCCAGGGCCCGCGCGCGGTCGTCGAGCTCCCAGTTCCGCAGGCCCGCGTCCTTGTAGCGCGGGCCGGAGCCCGGCGCGACCGAGTCGTCCGTCAGCTGCAGGACGATGCGGTCCTCGCGCACCGCGAGCAGCTCGTGCGTGAGGAAGAGCCAGCGTTCGAGCGAGCGCGGGCCGCTCTCGGCGTAGCGGGTGAGCCGGAGGACCTGGGCCAGGGCCGCCTCGCTCACGTCCTGTCCGGTCAAGACGGAGGCGACGGGGTCGAAGCGCTTGTCGGCCCGCATGCCGATCAGCACGTACGGGTCCTCGATGCGCGCGACGACCGCGGCCGCCTCGTCGAGCCTCCCGTCCTCGATCAGAAGCCTGGCCAGGTCGCGCCAGGCGCGGTCCGGCTCGAAGCGGCCGCGCCTCTTCCAGTGCGCGAGGAAGAGCGCGCGCAGGACGTCGAGGCGGAGCGGGCGGGGGAGCTCCGCGTCGGAGGCGAGGACCGGCTCGACCAGCGCGTCGTCGAGGGCGCCGGCGGCGGCGGGCCACTTCCAGGCGAGCGTGGCCAGCGTCAGGGCCGCGTCGCGGCTCAGTTCGGCTTCCGGCACGTCGTCTTCGCCGGCCTTGATCGGGTAGATCTCGGCGCCCTCGTCGACCTTGAGCCGATAGCGCCACTCCTTGCTCGTCGCCGCGGGGGTCAGGCTGGCCCGCTTCAGCCACACGCTCGCCGCATGCCACTGGCCGAGTTCGAGGCGGGCCGCGCCGGCCAGCGCGAGGGCGCGCGTGCGCGCCGCGGGGCTCAACGCCGCGAAGTCGGGAGAGGCGATCATGCGTTCCAGCGCGGCGGCGGCGGCGGCGGGCTCGCGCGCGTCCAGCAGGCGGCGGGCCGGG
>JAGWRY010000444.1 GCA_028869495.1 Elusimicrobiota bacterium
ACGGCGCCCGCGCGGCCCTCCTCGGCGCAGGAGAGCGCCGCCAGGCAGACCAGCAGATAGGGCGCCTCGCTCATCGCGACGCCGGACTGGGACAGGACGATCGGGGAGGAGGCGAACAGGACGGCGCCCAGGAGCGCCGTCGCCTCGGAGGTCCGGCGCCTGAGCCAGGCCCAGACCGCGGCGGGCGCGGCGGCGAGGATCAGCGCGGAGAAGATCCGGAAGGCGGCCGTGCGCGCGGTCAGCCGGGCCAGCGGCAGGAGCAGGAGCGGCCAGCCCGGGTTGATCATCACGAGCGGCGGACAGCCGGGCGAGGTCTCCAGGCAGTAGCGCCCGCGCGCGAGCGCCTGCGCGCCGAGGTAATAGAGCAGGTCGTCCTGCTGGCGCCCGAAGTACTGCGCCGGCGCGAAGGCCAGCACGAGCAGGGCGCAGGCGGTCAGGACCAGGACGGAGCGCGGCGGGACCGCGAGGCGCGCGTGTCTCAAAAAATGGCGGAAGGGGTGGGATTCGAACCCACGAGGGCTTTTAGACCCTACACGATTTCCAGTCGTGCGCCTTCGACCGCTCGGCCACCCTTCCAGCGCCCGCGATTATACCGAATTTGGGACGGATAAGCGGATTTTGAACACGAAGACACGAAGAGTGCGGGCCCATGGCGCGCTCTTGGCGCCGCTGATATACTGCGAGGAACGGGAATGAAAGACGAGACCCGCGCCGTCATCCGCGGCTACCGTTTCGCGTTCGATCTCTTTCGTGCTGACCCGAGCAGCCGCTACGTCGTCCGCCGCGACAACACGCATTACTTCTTCGGGGTGGACCATCCGCTCTACAACGGCGCCTATGCTACGCGCCTCGGACGGGACGCTTCGCGCCGTGTCGACGAGGTCTTGGACGTATTCCGGCGCGCGGGCGTCTCCGCCACTTGGCACGTGGACCCCGGGACCCGTCCGCGGGGCTTGGGACGGCTCCTTCGGCTTAAGGGCCTGAGCGACGGCGGCTCCACCCCCGGGATGACGCTCGTCCTGAGGAGGCGCCGGCGCCTGCCGGATGCGGGAGATGTGACGGTCCGCGAGGCCTGCGGCGGCGCGGCGCTCGCGCGCTGGAACGACGTCTACTGCCGCGTTTTCGGATTCGACGAGCGCCTGCGAGACGGGGTGCGGGATTCCTACCGCGCCATTCTCGCGCGCCGGCCCGGCGCGATGAAGCTGTATGTCGCCTCGCGGCGCGGTCGAGCGGCGGGCTGCGCGATGCTCACACTGGACGGCCGTCTGGCCGGACTATGGGCGATCGGCGTGCTCGACGGCGTCCGGAGGCGAGGCCTGGGGCTGGCGCTCACGCAGAGATGCTTGGACGACGCAGAACGGGCCGGGTGCCGGCTCGCGATGCTCGGCGCCTCCGAGCAGGGCTATGGGCTGTATCGCAAGCTGGGCTTCCGGGCCGCGTGCCGCATGCGGCAGTACGTGTACTCGCCCCCGCGGACGCCCGCGGCCCGTTGAGGCGTCAGGCCTTCTTCTTCCAGCCCTTCGGGACCTCGAAGGTCGAGGCCGGGACGGAGCCGACGTCCACCGAGAGGACCTCGACGCGCGCCGAGAAGACGGGCTTGCCGGCGCCGCCGTCCATCTCCCGGCGCGCGCGCTTGGCGGCGGCCTTCTCGGCGATGTGCCCGAAGAAGCCGGCGACGGCGCCGCCGACGTTGCCGGAGGCCAGGTCCTCGGTCTCGGACCCGCGCGCGGAGCGGTCGCCCGCGTCCTCGCTCGCGGCGGCCCGGCCGCGGGCCGCGGCGGCCCCGCCGTCCGGGGC
>JAGWRY010000445.1 GCA_028869495.1 Elusimicrobiota bacterium
CGACGCCGCCCCGTCGCCCCGGCGCGGACGCGCGCTGACGGACTTCGACGAGTCCTCCTCGCCGGGCGGCGACGCCTCGCCGGCCTCGCGCGCTCCCGCCGCCGCGCCCGCGCCCGGCCGGAAGCCGGCCCCGAAGGAGCGGCAGACCGGAGCCGAGGACTCCGACTTCATCCAATGAGCGCCGACTGGACCCGCGAGTCCGCCGCGCGGATCGCCGACGCGGTGCGCCGGGGAGAGACCTCCGCCGAGGAGGTCGCCCGCGCGCATCTGGGCCGCGTCGAGACGGCCGAGCCGACGGTCCGGGCCTTCCTGGCCGTCCTGAAGGACTCCGCCCTCGAGTCCGCCCGCGCCGTCGACGCCAAGCGCCGGGCCGGCCGGCCCCTCGGGGCCCTGGCGGGCGTGCCGGTCGCCCTCAAGGACAACCTCCAGCTCGAGGGCGTCGAGACGACCTGCGCGTCGAGGATCCTGAAGGGCCACGTCGCCGCCTACGACGCGACCGCCGTCCGGCGCCTGAAGGACGCCGACGCGGTGTTCCTCGGCAAGACGAACCTCGACGAGTTCGCGATGGGCTCCTCGACCGAGAACTCGGCCTTCCAGAAGACGACGAACCCGTGGGACCCGGCGCGCGTGCCCGGCGGCTCGTCCGGGGGCTCCGCCGCGGCCGTCGCCGCGCGCATGGCCCCTCTGGCCCTCGGCTCCGACACCGGCGGCTCGATCCGCCAGCCGGCCTCGTTCTGCGGCGTCGTGGGCCTCAAGCCCACCTACGGCCGCGTCTCGCGCTACGGCCTGATCGCCTTCGCCTCGTCCTTGGACCAGATCGGCCCGTTCTCGCGCACCGTCGAGGACGCGGCGCTGGCCCTGTCGGTCGTCGGCGGGCACGACCCGCTCGACACGACCTCGGCCGACCGCCCGGCCCCCGCCGTCGGCGCCGCGCCGAAGGACCTCAAAGGGCTGCGCGTCGGCCTGCCGCGCGAGTACTTCATCGAGGGCCTCGACCCCGAGATCGCGGCCGCCGTGCGCGCCGCCGTCGACGTCCTGAAGTCCCTCGGCGCGACGGTGCGCGAAGTGTCCCTGCCTCATTCGAAGTACGCGCTGGCCGCCTACTACATCATCGCGCCGTCGGAGGCCAGCTCGAACCTCGCGCGCTACGACGGCATCCGCTACGGCTTCGTCGACCGCTCCGCGGCGAGCCTCGAGGAGGTCTACGAGGCGACGCGCGCGGCCTTCGGCCCCGAGGTCAAGCGCCGCATCATGCTCGGCACCTACGCGCTCTCGTCGGGCTACTACGACGCGTACTACGCGAAGGCCCAGCGCGTGCGCACGCTCGTCGCCGGGGACTTCAAGGCGGCCTTCCGCGACGTCGACGTGATCGCCGCGCCCGCGACCCCGACCCCGCCCTTCCGCTTCGGCGAGAAGACCGACGACCCGGTCGCGATGTACCTGTCCGACGTGTTCACGATCCCGTCGAACCTGGCCGGAAACGCCTCGATCTCGATCCCGTGCGGCCTGTCGTCGAGCGGCCTGCCGCTGGGCCTCCAGCTGATCGCCGACCACTTCGGCGAGGAGACCCTGTTCCGGGCCGCGCGCGCCTTCGAGTCGGCGCGCCCCTTCCCCAGCCTCAACGGATGACGTCCCGGGAGCGCGCGGCGGGCGGCGTCGTCGCCCGCGGGGGAAAGGTCCTGCTCGTGCGCGTCGAGAACCTGGAGGGGCGCGTCCTGTGGACCTTCCCGAAGGGGCATCTCGAGGCGGGCGAGCGCTGGCGGGACGCCGCCCTGCGCGAGGTCGAGGAGGAGACCGGCTGGCTCTGCCGCACCCGCGGACGTCTGGCCGAGATCCGCTATCGTTTTAGAAGGAAGGGCCGGCCGGTCGCCAAGCGCGTCGTCTGGTTCCGGATGGAGCCGCTCGAGAGGACGGGCAAGCCCGACGCCGACGAGATCCTCGCCGCGCGCTGGTTCCCGGCCGCCGCCGCGGCGCGCGCGCTCGGCTATCCGAACGACCGGCGCCTGCTCGCCCGCTGGCGGACGGGCGGAGAGACCCCGGTCACGCGCCGGGTGACCGCGCCGGCCTGGAAAAAGGGCCGGAAATAGTCCACACTAGGAGCCGGGAGCCGTCCCCGGGAAGCGCCATGAAACAGTACGAATTGGTCGTCGGCCTCGAAGTCCACGTGCAGCTGGCCTCGCGGACCAAGCTCTTCTGCGCCTGCCCGACGGACGGCTTCGGCGCCGAGCCCAACAGCCGGATCTGCCCGGTCTGCACCGCCCAGCCGGGCTCCCTGCCGGTCCTCAACCGCCGCGCGGTCGAGCTCGCGTACCGGGCCGCGCTGGCCCTCGGCGGGGACCTGGCCGGGACCTCGGTCTTCGCGCGCAAGAACTACTTCTATCCGGACCTGCCGAAGGCCTACCAGATCTCGCAGTACGACCAGCCGTTCTGCACGGGCGCGCGCCTGGAGATCCGCGTCAAGGACGCCGCGCCGCGGACGATCGGCATCACGCGCATCCATCTCGAGGAGGACGCGGGCAAGCTCCTGCACGAGGTCGGCGCGATCAAGCTCGACGGCTCGCTCGTCGACTTCAACCGCGCCGGCGTCCCTCTCATCGAGATCGTCTCGGAGCCGCAGATCCGCGCCTCCGACGAGGCCTACGCGTACCTGACCGCGCTGAAGGAGGTCGTCTCGGCCGTCGGCGCGTCGCGCTGCGACATGGAGAAGGGCGAGATGCGCTGCGACGCGAACGTCTCGGTCCGCCCCGCGGGCTCGGACAAGTTCGGCACGCGCGCCGAGATCAAGAACCTGAACTCGTTCAAGAACGTCAAGGACGCGATCGACTACGAGTTCCGCCGCCAGGTCCAGCTCCTCGAGTCCGGCGGCCGCGTCGTCCAGGAGACGCGCCTGTGGAGCGCCGAGACCGCCGAGACGCGCTCGATGCGCTCGAAGGAGGAGGCGCACGACTACCGCTACTTCCCGGACCCGGACCTGGTCCCGCTGACCGCGGACGCGGCCTTCGTCGCCTCGTTGAAGTCTTCCCTGCCCGAGCTGCCGTCGGCGCGGCGCGCGCGCTTCTCGGCCGAGCTGGGACTCTCCGCCTACGACGCCGAGGTCCTGACCGGAAGTCTCGCGCTCGCCGACTACTTCGAGAAGGCCGCGGCCGCCGCGCCGAAGGGCGCGGTCAAGACGGTCGCCAACCTGATCGGGACCGAGTTCCTGGGGAAGCTGAACTCGGAGGGCGTCGAGATCGACGAGGCTCCGGTGAAGGCCGAGGGCGTCGGCGGCTTGGCGGCGATGGTCGCCGACGGGACCGTTTCCAGCAAGCTCGCCAAAGACATGTTCGCGAAGATGTGGGAGACCGGCGCCGATCCGAAGACCGTCCTGGCTCAGGTCGGCGGCGGTCAGATATCGGACGACAAGCAGGTGAGGGACTGGGTTCGGCAGGCGGTCGCCGCGAACCCGAAGGCCGCGGAGGACCTGAAGGGCGGCAAGCAGGCCGCGATCGGCGCGCTCGTCGGGGCCGTGATGAAGCTCTCGAAGGGGAAGGCGAACCCGGGGCTCGTCAACAAGCTGATCAAGGAGGCCGTCCAGTCATGACGCGAACCGCGCTCTTTCTCGCCGCGCTCGTCCTCGCCGCGCTTCCGGCGCGGGCCTACGACACGATCCGATTCCTGAAGCCGATCTCGGGCGGCGAGCTCTCCCGCCCGGAGGCGGCGGCCGCTTCGGCGGATCGCCTGTACGTCCTCGACGTCAGGAAGGACCGGATGCTGATCTACGGCGCGGACGGCGCCCTGCTGAAGGCCGTCGGCGGACGCGGCTCCGGACCGGGCCGCTTCCGCGACCCGCGCGGCGTCGCGATCGGCCCGCGCGGCCGGGTCTACGTCGCGGACTCGGGCAACGACCGCGTGCAGATCTTCGACCGCGACGGCGGCTTCGTCTCCCAGTTCGGCGCGAAAGGCTCCGAGCCCGGGCGCCTGCGCGACCCCGAGTCGCTCGCGGTCGGCGTCGACGGCCGCATCTACGTCGCGGACACCGGCAACGACCGGCTCCAGGTGTTCACCGAGCAGGGGATCCTGCTGTTCGCGTTCGGCGGCAAGGGAAAGCTCCCGGGGCAGTTCCGCTCGCCGACGCGCGTCGCCGTCGACCCGTCCGACGACGTCTACGTCCTCGACTCCGGCAACGGCCGCGTGCAGAAGTTCGACGCGTCGGCGCGCTTCGTCCGCCAGTACGAGACGGAGGGCAACGACTTCGCGGCGGACTCGTACGGGTTCCTGTACCTGCTCGACGGCCGCAACGGCAAGGTCGCCGAGGTCGCGCCGGACGGCGCGGTCCTCGGCCGCTTCGGCTCGTACGGCTCCGGCGTCGGCCAGCTGAAGAAGGCCGAGGGGATCGCGATCGCGCCGGACGGGACGCTGATCGTCCTGGACACCGGCAACGACCGCGTCCTGCGCGCGGTGATGACCGACAAGCTGAAGACGACGCCCCTGCCGCTGAACTCGCGCACGAAGATGACGGTCACCGGCCCGAGCCGCGCCTGGCCGGTCGCCGCGACGGCGCTGGCCGCGTACGGGGACTCGCTCTACGCGTACCTGCCGAAGGGCGGGCCGTTCGTCGTCGTCGGCCCGGACGGCCAGATCGAGAAGCGCTTCGGCAAGGAGGGCAAGGGCGAGTCCGACACCCGCGCGGCCGCCGGGATCGCGGCGAGCGCGAGCCTCGGCTTCTTCGCCTCCGACCCGGAGCTGAGCCGCCTCCAGCGCTTCACGCTGGACGGCGAGTGGAAGTCGGACATCGGCGAGAAGCAGGGCTTCTTCGACAGCCGCTCGAAGGAGGGGCGCGTCGACGACCCGCGGGGCGTCGCGGTCAACGACAAGGGCACCGTGTACGTCGCCGACGCCGGCAACCGCCGCGTCGACGCGTTCAGCCCGCAGGGAGTGTTCCTGTTCGCGATCGGCCCGAAGCTCGGTTCCTTCGACCTGCAGAAGCCGGTCGCCCTGGCCTGGGATCCGGGCGGGTTCCTGTACTTCGTCGACGCCGGCCTGAGGAAGGTCTTCAAGGTCGAGCCGTCCGGCGCGCTCGTCGCGTCGTGGGGCGAGGAGGGGGACGGCCCCGGCCGCTTCGAGTCGCCGGCCTCGATCGCGTTCGACGGCGAGAACTACCTCTACGTCCTGGACTCGGCCCTGCGCCGCGTCAGCGTGTTCACGAAGGACGGGAATTGGCTGACCGACTTCTTCGCGGGCGGCGACCAGGAGCGCGAGCTCGAGCGCCCCGTCGCGCTCGCCGTGCAGGGACAGAAGCTCGTGATCGCCGACGCGGGGCGCGCGAGCCTGGTCTCCTACGACCTGCACCCCCAGCTCGCGGCCCCGGCCGAGATCTCGACGTCGACGAAGCAGGGGATCGTCTCGCTGAGCTGGCAGCCGGTCGCCGACTCGTGGACCGACTCCTACGAGGTCTACCGCGCGAGCGAGCCGGCCGGGCCGTACGCCGAGGTCGCGAGCGTCGACAAGCCCGCGTACCAGGATTCGGACGTCGCGTCCTACGAGACGTACTGGTACCGGGTCGCGACGCGGGCCAAGACGAAGGACTTGGGACCGTGGAGCCTGCCGGTCCCGACCTTCGTCTCCGGCGAGTTCAAC
The DNA here is from genome assembly GCA_028869495.1 of Elusimicrobiota bacterium. Classification (GTDB taxonomy): domain Bacteria; phylum Elusimicrobiota; class Elusimicrobia; order UBA1565; family UBA9628; genus GWA2-66-18. The sequence goes on from JAGWRY010000445.1 coordinate 5,617, forward strand.
CGCGCGCCGATCGAGATCTCGTCGATCACCCTCGGCAACGTCTTCGCGGCGAAGTACAAATGGTACCTGACGCATCCGGCGGGGAGCATGTCGGTGACGAACAACGTCAACGTCCCGTTCCTGAACGTCAAGGCGACCTTCAAGCTGAAGGACTACATGGACTTCGGCTTCGACACGGTGATCGACAAGCTCGAGCCCAAGCAGACCGTCGAGATCCCGCTGATCGCGACGCTGAACAACAAGGTCCTCGACGTGACCGAGGACACCCCGATCCAGGCCGAGTTCAAGCTCAGCTACTACGAGAACGGTCAGGCGCGCGAGGTCACGCTGACCAAGCCCCTGCGCCTGTACTCGCGCAACGCGATCACGTGGGACGACCCCCGCAAGCTCGCGAGCTTCATCACGTACAAGGACGACCCGGTCAAGGCCTTCAAGCCCGTCGTGGCCGCCTCCTACGAGAGCCGTCCGGCGCGCTTCCTGAACGGGAACGCGCTGACGGCGCTGAAGCTCTGGGACGCGCTCGGCGCCTACGGGCTCAAGTACGCGGCGAACCCCGCCAACCCGTTCGAGACCGCGCACGACGACCCGAGCTTCCCGGTCGACTACACGCAGTATCCGCGCGAGACGCTCCAGCGCAAGACCGGGCAGTGCTCGGACCTGGCGTCCCTGTACGCGGCGCTCCTCGAGGACAACGACGTCCCCGTCGCCCTGCTCGACTACCCCGGCCACATCACGCTGATGCTCGACACCGGCGCGGCGGACCCGGCCGAGGCGGGCCTGCCGGCGGACCTGCTCGTCCAGCACGACGGGACGATGTGGCTGCCGGTCGAGGTCACCTACGTGGGCCGGCCGTTCCTCGACGCGGTCTCGAAGGCGGCCTACGCCTATCGCGCGGAGGCGGACAAGGGGCGCGTGAAGATCTACGACGTCGACGCGGCCTTCCGCGAGTACGAGCCGGTCACGATGCCGCCGTCCTCCTTCGCGCCGGTCCTGCCGCCCGCGGCGGAGCTCGAGAAGGCGTACGACGCGCAGGTCGGCGAGCTGGCGAAGGCGCGCTACAAGTTCCTGAAGGGGAAGTGGGAGGAGGCCGAGCGCGCGGGCGATCCCGCCGCGCGCTTCCAGCTCGGGGTCGTCGAGTACCAGTACGGCGACCTGGACGCGGCCGAGAAGTCTTTCGGCCGGGTCCTCGCGCTCAAGCCCGACGACGCGCTGGCGCTCGGCGACCTGGGCGCGATCTCCTTCCTGCGCGGCGACTACGCGCAGGCCCTGCTCCGATTCGAGAAGTCGACCGCCGCCGACCCGGGCGACGCCGACGTCTGGCTGAACCTCGTGAAGACGGCCGTCAAGCTCAAGCAGGGAGACCAGGCCCGCGCGTACGGCGCGAAGGCCGTCGCGCTCGACCCGGGCTATCAGCCGTACGTCGACGCGCTCGTGCAGGGACTGTAGGGGGGATTATGAAGACCGAGTTCGCCGCCGCCGCGCTCGCGGCTCTGCTGTCGGCCGCGCCCGCGCTCGCCGCTCCGAAGGCGGAACGCGCGGCGGAGGGGGCGCCCGCGCGTTCCGAGGGGAAGAAGGCCGCGGAGCCGGCCCCGACCTTGCGCCAGTCCGTGATGAGCTTCTTCAAGAACCTGCGGCAGGCGCTGTCCGAGTCGGCCGTCGCCGGCGAGCAGAAGCGCTTCCGCGGCGGCAGCGTCGCCGCGGTGCGCGGCGCGGACCAGTACTCGGGCCTGTCCGATCCGGACGAGCCGATCCTGGTCGGGAGCCCGCGCTGGGAAAAGGCCCGCCGCGACCGCGCCGACGACGCCGCGCTCGCGAAGGCGGTGGACCTGATCCTGTCCGGGAAGTCCGCCGCCGGGCTCAAGGCCTTGGAGGACTTCCAGTCCGCGCACCCGAAGTACCACGATCCGGCCCAGCTCGAGCGCGCGATCGCGCAGGCGAAGACCCTGGCCGGCGGAGCGGCGAAGCCCTAGGGCGCGGCCGGACTAGCGCCGGCCCTGCAGGCGCTTGATCAGGGCGGTCGTCGAGTAGCCGCCCTTCAGCCTCACGATCGCGACGCGGCCCGCGTGGCGGGCCTCGGGCAGGTCCGACGGCCGGTAGTCTCCGCCCTTCACGTGCACGTCGGGCTTCAGCCGCGACATCAGGCGCTCCGGCGTCGGCTCCGGGAAGCCGACGACCGCGTCCACGCAGCCGAGAGCCGCGACGAGCCGCGCGCGGTCGCGCCAGCGGTTGACCGGGCGTCCGGGAGCCTTGTTCAGCCCCCGCGCCGACGCGTCCGAGTTCACGCCGACGATCAGCAGGTCGCCCTTCGCCTTCGCGGCCTCGAGCACCTTCACGTGCCCGGCGTGCAGGATGTCGAACACCCCGTTCGTGAACACGACGACGCGCCCCTCCCAGCGCCACAGCTCGCGCAGGGTCAGCAGCCTCTTCAGCGGCACGATCTTCCCCGCGGAAGTTAATTTCGTGCCTGGCACAAAATTAACTTTTCTCATCCGTGGGCGAGGGGAGCGTCGGGGAAGAGCTCGTCCTCGAGGATGCCGCACCAGATCTGGATGACGGTGATGTGGACCTCCTGGATGCGGGCCGTCGAGTCGGACGGCACGCAGACGCAGTGGTCGCACAGCGCCTTCATCTTCCCGCCGGTCCGGCCGGTCAGGCCGACGACGGTCAGCCCGAGCTCGCGGGCGGCCTCGATCGCCTTCAGCACGTTCTTCGAGTTGCCCGAGGTCGAGATCGCGACGGCGACGTCGCCGGCGCGGCCGTGCGCGCGCAGCTGGCGCGCGAAGACCTCCTCGTAGCCGAAGTCGTTGGCGATCGAGGTCAGATCGCCTTGGTTGACGGTCAGGGCCAGCGCCGACAGCGGCGGGCGGTTGCGGCGGTAGCGCCCGACCAGCTCGTCGGCGAAGTTCTGCGCGTCGCAGGAGGAGCCGCCGTTGCCGAAGCTCAGGAGCCGGCCGCCGTTGCGGTAGCAGCGGAGCAGGGCCTGCGCGACGGCGTCGAGCTCGGGGGCGAGCTTCGCGGCCGCCGTCATCGTCGCGGCGGCCTCCTTCAGCTGGTCGGCGATCGTCTTCTTGAAGTCGTTCATGCGCGCGGGACCTTCCTTTTTTCGTCGAGCAGTCCGGTCTTCTCGATGAAGTGGGTGTCGAAATCGCCGCCCTGGAACACCGGGTGGCCGACGACGCGCGCGTGCATCGACGCGGTCGTCTTCACGCCTCCGATCGCGAGCTCGCCCAGCGCGCGCAGGGAGCGGCGCAGGGCGGCCGGGCGGTCGCCGGCGGAGATGATCAGCTTCGCGATCATGCTGTCGTAGTAGCTGGGGATCGTGTAGCCCTCGTACGCGTGCGTGTCGACGCGGACGCCGGCGCCGCCGGGGAGCTCCAGGCGCTCGATCTTCCCCGGGCACGGCATGAAATTGTTGTCCGGGTCCTCGGCGTTGATCCGGTGCTCGATCGCGTGGCAGCGGATCTCGGAGGCGCGCTCCTGGCCGAACGGGAGCTTCTCGCCGGCCGCGATCCGGATCATCAGCTCCATCAGGTCCACGCCGGCGACGGCCTCGGTGACCGGGTGCTCGACCTGCAGGCGCGCGTTGACCTCGATGAAGTAGAACTTCCCGTCCTGGTAGAGGAACTCGACCGTGCCGACGTTCTGATAGCCGGCCGCCTTCGCCAGCCGGATCGCCGCCTGCTGCATGTCGCGGCGGACCTCCGGAGTCAGGGCCGGGGACGGGGACTCCTCGATCAGCTTCTGGTGGCGGCGCTGGACCGTGCAGTCGCGCTCCGGGAACGCGACGACGCTGCCGTGGTTGTCCGCGGCGATCTGGATCTCGACGTGGCGCGGGCGCTCGAGCAGCTTCTCGATGAAGACCGAGCCGTCGCCGAAGGCGGCCTTCGCCTCGGTGGAGGCGTACTCGAGCTGCTGCTTGAGCTCGCCGGGCTCGCGCACGACGCGCATGCCCTTGCCGCCGCCTCCGGCCGAGGCCTTGATCAGGACCGGGTAGCCGATCGCCTCGATCTCCTTTGGGTCGACGCTGGTAATGTCTCCCTTGGTGCCGGGCACGCAGGGGACGTTCGCCGCCATGGCGACGGCCTTGCCGGCGCTCTTGAAGCCGAGCTTGCGGCTGGCTTCCGGGGGCGGGCCGATGAAGACGAGCCCGGCCTTCGCGCAGGCCTCCGCGAAGTTCGCGTTCTCGGAGAGAAAGCCGTAGCCCGGATGGATCGCGTCGGCGCCGGTCAGCTTCGCGGCGGAGAGGACCGCGTCCTGGTCCAGGTAGGAGAGCTTCGACGGCGCGGGGCCGATGCAGACGGCCTGGTCGGCCATCGCGACGTGGCGCGACTCGCGGTCGGCGTCCGAGTAGACGGCGACGGTCTGGATGCCGAGCTCGCGGCAGGCGCGGATCACGCGCACGGCGATCTCGGAACGGTTGGCGATCAGGATCTTCTTGAACATGGGTCCTCGGTCATTGGGCGTCGGGGGCGCCGAGACGGCGGCGCTGGTCTTGGATGAACTGCAGGTCCTGCGGCGACGAGCACAGCTGGGCGCCGCGGTCCAGGTCGGCCAGGGCCTCCCCGGGGCGGCTGAGCGCGATGTAGGTCTGCGAGCGGGCGAGCAGGATCTGGCACTGGTCGGCGGGCGAGATCTGCGGGAACGACAGCATCTCCGCGAACTGCTCGAGCGCCTTCTCGGGCTGGTGCAGGGAGTTGTTCGCGATGTCGGCCAGGATCGCGTGCAGGTGGTAGAGGCTCTTCAGCGACAGGTCCGACGGATACGTGCGCGCCAGCTCGATGGCCTTCTCGCAGCGCGTCTGCGCGACGGCCGGGGCCTTCCGGTAGTAGGCGGCCTCGCACAGGTAGCCCCAGGCCATCGGGTCGCGCGGGTCGACCGTCGCGGCCTCCTGCGCGAGGATCAGGCCCTTGTCCGGATCGCCGTTGTCGAAGGCCTTCTCGACCTGCTGCATCAGCGTCCAGTTGTAGGGCCGCGTCCAGCGTCCATTCTCCTGCGTGAAGAGCAGGTGGTCGACGCGGGGCGGCTCGCCCGAGACCTGCAGGTCGTAGGCCATCAGGACGGCGCCGGGCTCGATGTGCTCGATGCGCAGGTCGGACCAGGTCCAAGTCTCGGTCGCGCGCGAGGCGCGGAAGTCGGCGAGGCTGCAGCTGCTCTTCGCCGCGTCCGAGAACATCGCGTAGGCTCCGGCGACGTCGCCGGCGCGCAGGTCGTCCAGGTAGCGCGCGGCCAGCTTCGGGACCGCGACCTCCGGACTGCGGGCGACGCGCCAGTGCCAGATCCCGTACGCGGCGCCGGCGACGCCGGCCAGCGCGGCGACGGCGTTCAGCGCGGTCCGCCAGGGGCTCGGGC
>JAGWRY010000446.1 GCA_028869495.1 Elusimicrobiota bacterium
CCGCGCGCGCGCTGACCGGCTTCGACCGGGAGCGGCTGGGCCGGCTCTTCGACCGGAGCGCGCGCGAGCTCGGTCTGCTGCCGGCGCTGAGGGAGGTGTGGGTCCCGGCTCTGGCCGAGGTCGGCGCGAAGGCGCACGAGCAGGCGGGCCTGTGGATCGCGGTCGAGCACTTCGCCTCGGCGTTTCTGCGCGAGCGCGTGCTCGCGGCTCTCGGCCGCCGCCGCGTCCCCGGCCGCCCCCGGCTGGCGCTGACCAGCCCGGCCGGCGACCGCCACGAGCTCGGCATGCTGATCGCGGCGGCCGAGCTCGAGTCGCGCGGCGTGCCCGTCCTTTATCTGGGCCCGGACCTGCCGCTCGACGCCCTGCTCGCGGCCCTGGAGAGCGCGCGGCCCGACGCGCTGGCCCTCGCGCTGACGGCCGACCTGCCCCGGCGGGAGGCGCGCCGCCTGTTCGAGTCCCTGCGCTCCCGACGCCCGGGCCTGCGCGTCTACGCCTGCGGCCGCGCCAGCGTCCCGCATTGCAACCTCGTGCGCGAGCTGGGCGCGGTCTTCCTGGGCACCGACCTGGACCGCGGCGCGCAGAGGCTGGCGGCCGACTTGGCGGGGGGGCGGCGATGAGCGAGCATGTCCTGCGCCGCAGCCAATGGGTGCCGCGCCCCGTCGAAGAGGTGTTCCCGTTCTTCGAGCGCCCCGAGAACCTGGAGCGCCTGACCCCGGGAGACCTGGGTTTCGAGATCCTGACCCCGAAGCCGATCGCGATGCGCGCCGGGGCGCTCATCGACTACGAGGTCCGGCCGTTCGGCGTCCGGCGGCGCTGGCGCACGCGCATCGAGTCCTACGAGCCGCCGCGGCGCTTCACGGACGTGCAGGTCCGCGGCCCCTACGCGCGGTGGCACCACACGCATCTCTTCGAGGCCGAGCGCGGCGGGACCCGGCTGACCGACATCGTCCGCTACCGCCTGCCGTTCGCGCCGCTCGGCGACCTGGCCCTGCCGCTCGTGCGCCGGGAGCTGGACCGCATCTTCGATTTCCGCGAACGCGCCGTCGCGGCGCTGTTCGCGCCGAAAGGGAGGAAGACCATGGACATCGTCCTGGCCGGAGGCTCGGGCTTCATCGGACGGCACCTGACGCGCCTGCTCCTGGAGCGCGGGCATCGCGTCTCGGTGCTGACGCGCCGGACGGGCTCGGCGCCCGCCGGGGCGCGGGAGCTGGTCTGGGACGGGCGGAGCGGCGGCGACTGGGAGAAGGCGCTCGACGGCTGCGACGCCGTCGTCAACCTGGCCGGCGCGGGCGTGGCCGACCGTCCCTGGACGGCCGCCTATCGCCGCAAGCTCGTCTCGAGCCGCCTGGAGCCGACGCGGGCGCTCGTCGCCGCGATGGCGCGCGCGGCCGGGAAGCCGAGAGCGTTCGTCAGCGCCTCGGCCGTCGGCTTCTACGGGGACCGGGGCGAGCAGGCGCTCGACGAGGACGCCGCCCGCGGAGAGGGCTTCCTGGCCGGCCTGTGCGCGGATTGGGAGAAGGAGGCCCGGCGCGCCGAAGGCCTGGGCGTGCGCACCATCCTCCTGCGCCTCGGGGTGGTCCTCGGCCGCGACGGCGGAGCCCTTCCCAAGATGCTGCTGCCCTTCAAGCTGGCTCTCGGGGGCCGGCTCGGCTCGGGGAAGCAATGGATGCCTTGGATCCACGTGGACGACGTCGTCGGGCTGATCGCGGCCGCCCTCGTGGACGGCGCGTACCGGGGGGTCGTCAACGCGGTGGCGCCGGAGGCCGTCACGAACGCCGTCTACACCCGCGTCCTCGGCCGGGCTCTGCGCCGTCCGACGCCCGTTCCCGTTCCCGCCTTCGGCCTGCGGCTGGCCCTCGGCGAGATGTCGGGCATCCTGCTGGCGAGCCAGAAGGTCCGTCCCGCCGCGGCGCGCCGGGCCGGCTACGGCTTCCGCCATCCGGAGATCGACGCGGCGATGGCGGAACTGACTTCTTCCCCCGGCCTCGATCCGCGGGCGGGAGAATTTCCTAGGATTTCTCCATGAACCTCCTTCTCGAACCGATCGCGCTCGGCGAGCTCCGTCTGCGCAACCGCATCGTCATGGCCCCGATGACCCGCTGCCGTTCCGGCGCGTCCCGCGTTCCCAACGACCTGATGGCCGAGTACTACGCCCAGCGCGCCGACGCGGGCCTGATCCTCACCGAGGCCACGGTCGTCTCCCCGCAGGGGATCGGCTACCCGGACACGCCCGGCATCTGGTCCGCGGAGCAGGTCGAGGGCTGGAAGAAGACGACCTCGGCCGTCCACCGCCGGGGCGGGATCATCTTCCTCCAGCTCTGGCACGTGGGGCGCGTGTCCCACTCCCGCTATCTCGACGGCGAGAAGCCCGTGGCGCCGAGTCCTCTCGCGCCCAAAGGGAACGTCAGCCTGGTCCGGCCTGCGACCCCGTTCGAGACTCCGCGCGAGCTCCGCAGGGACGAGATCCCCGGCCTCATCGAGGCGTTCCGACGCGGAGCCGAGAACGCGCGCGCGGCCGGCTTCGACGGGGTCGAGCTCCACGGCGCCAACGGCTATCTGCTCGACCAGTTCCTCCAGAGTTCGACCAACCGCCGCGACGACGACTACGGCGGGCCGGTCGAGAACCGCGCCCGGTTCCTTCTGGAAGCGGTGGACGCCGCGGTCTCCGTCTGGGGCCCCAAGCGCGTCGGGGTCCACCTGGCCCCGCGCGGCGACGCCCACGACATGGGAGACGAGAACCCGAAGGAGACCTTCGGCCACGTCGCCGGCGAGCTCGGCCGGCGCGGGCTGGCTTTCCTCTTCGTGCGCGAGTCCCAGGGGGACGGCTATCTGACGCCGACCCTCAAGGCCCGGTTCGGGGGCGCGGTGATCGCCAACCAGGGCCTGACGCCCGAGCTCGCCGAGCGCCTGCTCGAGGAAAAAAAGGCGGACCTGGCCGCCTTCGGCGTGCCCTACATCGCCAACCCGGACCTGGTGGAGCGCGTCCGGCGCGGCATCCCGCTCTCCGCCGCGGACACGGCGACGTTCTACGGCGGGGGGCCGAAAGGCTACGCCGACTACCCGGCCGCCGCCGCCCTCAGAGGTTGACCGCCTTCATGCCCTGAGCGTGGTAGCGTTCGCCGGCCGTCGCTCCGGGCGGCAGGGCCTCCCCGAGGCGGCGCAATTGGTCCGCCGTCGGCTTCACCCGGAGCGCGGCGAGGTTCTCCTCTAGATAGCGCAGCCGCTTGGTGCCCGGGATGGGGACGATGTCCCCGCCTTGCGCGAGGACCCAGGCCAGCGCCAGCTGGGCCGGCGCGCAGCCGACCTCCGCGGCGATCGCTGCGACGGCCTCGGCCAGGCGCAGGTTGCGGCGGAAGTTCTCCTCCTCGAAGCGCGGATGGCGCCGGCGCCAGTCGTCCTCGGGGATGTCCGAGGGCGCGGCGAAGCGGCCGGTCAGAAAGCCGCGGCCGAGGGGGCTGTAGGCGACGAAGCCGACGCCGAGCTCGCGGCACGCGTCCAGGAGCCCCGCCTCCGGGTCGCGCGTCCACAGCGAATACTCCGTCTGCAGGGCGGCGATCGGATGGACCTTCTGCGCCCGGCGCAGGGTCGCGGGGGCGGCCTCGGAGAGGCCCAGGAACCGCACCTTCCCGGCGCGGACGAGGTCCGCCATCGCGCCGACGGTGTCCTCGATCGGGGTCTTGGGGTCGACGCGGTGCTGGTAGTAGAGGTCGATGCGGTCGACGCCGAGGCGCTTGAGGCTGCCGTCGCAGGCGCTCTTCACGTACCCGGGCCGGCCGTTCACGCCGAGGAACTCTCCCTGCGGTCCGCGCACGTTGCCGAACTTGGTCGCGAGGATCACGCCGTCGCGGCGCCCGCGCAGCGCGCGGCCGACCAGCTCCTCGTTGCGGCCGACGCCGTACATGTCGGCGGTGTCCAGGAAGTCCACGCCGAGGTCCAGCGCGCGGTGGATGACGGCGATCGACTCCCGGTCGTCCGCCGCCCCGTAGAACTCGGACATGCCCATGCAGCCCAGCCCGAGCGCCGAAACCTCCGGCCCGTTCCTTCCCAATCGTCTCTTTTCCATGGCTCCGCGAGACCTCCTCTCGCGAAGATTAAAGAAAGGCGCCCGCCCGGACGGCAAGAGACCTCCGCGCCTAGCGCAATCCCGGCACGAAGAAGGGGCCGAAGCCGATCAGGAAGATCGCGGCGGCCCAGAGGCCGTGCTCCAGGCTCGTCAGCGCGGCGGAGCGGCTGCGCTCGTAGGTGCCGCCGAAGAGCAGGCCGCCCAGGAAGGCGAGGCCGACCGCCCAGGCGTTGGCCAGGTAGAGATGGGCGAGGGCGAACGTGACGGCGCTGGCCGCCACGCGCGCGCGCGGGTCCTTGAAGAGGCCGCCGTAGCGGCGGAAGAAGAAGACGCGGAACAGGACCTCTTCCGGGTAGGCGGGCACGACGGGGGCGAAGACCGCGAAGGCCAGCCATTGCAGCGGATGGCGCCGCGCGAAGGCGAACGCCGCCGCCGGCGCGGCCAGCCGGAAGATCAAGGTGAGAAGCGCCGCCAGCGGCAGGAAGCGCCCGACGATCCGGCGCCAGTCCGACCGCACGGCCTCGAAACGGAACAGATCGCGCCGGTCGAACGCGGGGTCGCGCCACAGCAGGACCAGCGCCCCGGCCAGGAGGGCGACCTTCAGCCAGACGAGCGGGACCGACGTCCGCCAATGGACGACGGCGGCGCCGACGGGCACGACGACGCAGACGACGACCGCCTCGAGCGCGCGCCGGGCTCCGGCGGATCGTCGCACGGGAGTCACCGCGGGCGGTGGACGGCGCCGGAGGCGAGTTTCGGCTTCGGCATCGCGGCTCTAGCGCGCGCAGACCAGCGCGTAGTGGTAGTCGAAGAGAGCCTCGCCGGCGACCGTCCAGCCGAAGCGGCCGAGGCGCTCCTTGGCCTGCGCCGGGCCGTAGACGTGGCCGCGCGGCGGGCCGACGGGGCGCTCGACGTCGGCGCTCCAGTCGACGAAGAGCGCGCGCCCGCCGGGCTTCAGCAGGCGCGCGAGCGACTCGAGCGCGTCGTCGCCGAGCTCGTGCAGGACGTTGAGGGCCAGCACGCGGTCGGCGCGGCCCTGGAGCGGGGCGAGGCCGGCGTCGTCGGAAAGAACGGGCCGGACGTTGGGACGGGGCTCGGCCGCGAGCCGGTCGCGCAGGAGCTCCAGCATCCGCGGCTGCTCGTCCAGGGCGGCGATCTCCGCGTCCGGCCGCAGGCGCGCCAGCGCCCGCGCGTAGGTCCCGGTGCCGGTCCCGAAGTCGACGAGGAGCCCGCCCCGCGGCAGGTCCAGCAGGCGCTCGAGCGCCTCGGCGGGGAGGTAAGCGAAGCGGGCCGGATCGTCGAGCGCCGCCGCCTTGGCGGGATCGAAGCGCTCCGGCTGTTTGGCGCCGTGTCTTTCGTGCATGCGGAGAGTCTAGAAAATCCGGCGGGCGCGACAAGCACGGCGCGTCGGTGCTATGATGGAGCCCGCCGCGCGCGAGAGGGGGCATGAAGAGACCGGACGTCGATTGGGGCGGAGAGAAGGCCCGGCGCTGGAAGCGGCGGGCCCTTTGGATCGCCGGGCTGTACGCCGCGTTCGCCGCCGTCTCGTGGAAGGCGGTGCCGTGGGCGACGCGCAAGGCCTTCGCGGGCGTGCCCGAGGCCCTGCCCGGATTCTCGCTCGGCGCCGGCGCGGTCTCGTTCAACCCGTTCACGCTGCGCCTGCGGGTCGACGGCCTTTCCCTGCGCCACCGGACGCTGGGCGAACTGGCGTCCTGCCGGGAGGTCCGCGTCGCGCTGAACCCGTTCGCCGCGTTCCGCTTGGCCCTCGGACTGCGGGAGATCAAGCTGACCGACCCGAAGCTGGTCCTGGTCGTCGCCGCCGACGGGACGAGCGTGCTCGACGCCCTGCCCAAGAGCTCCGGGACCGCGGCGAAGCCCTCCGGCCCGCCCTTCATCCCGCGCGTCGTGATCGGCGACTTCGAGGTCTCCGGGGGCGCGCTGGAGTTCGAGAGCCTCCTGCCGAGCGCGCCGCAGAAAGTCCTGATGCGGCCGATCGACTTCAGCCTCCGGAACCTGAGCACGATCCCGGAGGACGGCGGGCGCTACGACCTGCAGGCCGGCACGAACCGCGGCGAGCGCCTGCTCTGGGACGGGACGCTGACGGTCCGCCCGCCGCGCCTCTCCGGGCGGATCGCGTTCGACAACGTCGACCTGACGCGCGTCTCGACGGCCGTGCCGACCTCTCCCGTCCTCTTCGACGCGGGGCGCCTGAGCGTCTCGTCCGGCTACGAGATCTCCCTCGACAGCGGCGTGCTGACGGCCTCGCTCAAGGACGCGCGGACGACCGTTTCCGGCCTCTTGTGGCGGCTGAAGGCGGCGCCCGAGAGGAAGCCGCGCGGGCCGTTCTCGATCGACGTCGGCCCGGCCCAGGTCCGGGTCACGGCTTCCGCGCTGGGCTCCCCGCAGGGCAAGGTCACCCTGCGCGCGGACGTCCCCGTCCAGACGACGGCCCGCGTGCGCCTGAGCGCCTACGTCGCCCCGAAGCCGCTCGCCGGAGGGGCCGACGTGGACGTCGAGTCCCTCCCGCTGGCGATCTTCTCGCCGCTGGCTCCTCCGCCGACGCGCCTCTCCCTGGACGACGGGAGCCTGTCCCTGCGCAGCCGCACCGAATACTCCGCGCGCGGCGTGAGCGAGGACGCGTCGCTGTCGGTCTCGAACTTCAAGCTCTCCGGCGGACCGGGACGCGGCGTCCTGGCCGGGTTCCGCCGCTTCGCCGTGGAGTCCGCCGAGCTCTCGACGCGCCGGCGCGCGCTCTCGATCGCGGCCGTGCGCCTGGAGGGCCCGTTCCTGCGTCTGGCGCGCGACAAGCGCGGCGCGATCAACGTCGCGGAGGCGGCCGGCGTCTCGCTGTCGTCGGCCGCGCCGTCCGCGTCCGAGGCGCCGCGGGCGGCGCCGAAGCCGGGCCGCGGGCCTTCGCGGCCGGCGTGGAAGGTCCGTCTCGGGCGCCTGTCCGTCTCCGGCGGCCGGATCCTCGTCCAAGACGACGCGGTCGCTCCCCCGTTCGCGCTGAACGTCTCCGACGCGCGCGCCGATCTGACCGGGCTGGCCGACGACTCGCGCTCGACGGCGGCCTTTTCGGCGTCCGCCGAGATCGAGAAGGCGCCGGTCAGCGTCCGCGGACGGATCCGCCTCTCCACCTCCGCCGCGTGGGGGGAGGCGAAGATCGCGGGCAAGGCGATCCAGCTCCCGCTCTTCTCCGCGTACTCCGGAAAGTACGCCGGCTACAAGATCGACAAGGGCTCGTTCGGCTTCGACCTGGACCACAAGATCGCCGGACGCGAGATCTCCACGCAGAACCGCGTCGTCGTCGACCAGATGACCTTCGGCGGCAAGGTCGAGAGCCCCGACGCCGTCAAGATCCCGGTCAAGCTGGCCCTGGCCGTCCTCAAGGACCGCAACGGCGTCATCGACCTGAGCGTGCCGGTCGACGGGAGCCTCGACGACCCCAAGTTCCACGTCTTCGGGGCAGTGCTCAAGACGCTGGGCGGCCTGGTCGTGAAGGCGGCGCTCTCTCCGTTCTCGGCGCTCGGCGCGATGGTCGGCGCCAAGGGCGACCTCGGCCAGGTGGCCTTCGAGCCGGGCCGCGCGGATCTCTCCGCCGCCGTCCAGGCCCAGCTCGACGCGGTCGCGAAGATCCTGGCGGACAAGCCCGAGATGCTGATCGGCGTGCGCGGCTCCGCCACGCGCGTCGACGCCCTGGCCCGCGGCGACCGCGAGCTCCTGCGCCGCCTGCGCGGCAAGAGCGCGGGCGGCGAGCCGCTGACGCCGCGCGAGGAGTCCCGCCTCGCGGCCCTCCACCGGCAGATCCTCGGCGCGGACGCCGCGAGCCCGGCGCAGGCGCGCGCCGACCTCGACGCGAAGTGGGAGGCGAACGACGCCGAGATGAGGACTCTGGCCCTCGCGCGCGCCGACGCGATCAAGGCGGCGCTGGCGGCGCGCGGCGTGGCGGCCGCGCGCTTCTTCAGCCTGGAGCCCGTCGCGGGAGCCTCCCTCGCCGACGAGCCGACCCGGCTCCAGCTGGACGTCCGCTGACGGGCGCGCGCCGGAGAGAGGCCTGCGGCTAGGCGGCCGGCCCGGGGCGAGGGCGGCTGTTGTAGGCGCGCAGGCCGTACAGGATGCCGAGGGCGATCGCGCCGGAGGCGAGCAGGACGCCGGGAGCGTAGCCCAGGCGCTCGAAGAACTGCGTGTAGAAGTGGATCGAGCCGAAGACCGCGCAGACGTTGACGACCCAGCGCTTGTCGCGCGCGGCGCCCCAGCCGGCCGCGGCGGCCAGCGCCAGCGCCCAGACGACGACGAAGACGAGGTCCGGGACGTGCGCGCCGCCGACGTCGGCGCCCCACAGCGAGGCGGTCCACAGGGACATGTTGACGAGGAACAGGCAGGTGCGCGAGAAGATCACGGCGGCGCGCTGCCGCTTCGGCTCGAGGCGGCCGCGCTGGGAGTAGGCGGCCGCGCCGAGCAGGGCGAAGACCGCGGCGGTCTGCGCGGGCTCCGTGATCGCGACCGCGTAGGACGCGTGGGTGTAGAACAGCCCGGCGCGGCCGATCAGGGGGACGATCGCCAGCGCGCAGAGCGCCGCCAGGAAGCCGCTGTCGGAGACGCAGGCGCCGGCGCCCGCCAGGACGACGAACAGGAGGTTCAGCCCGGTCGCGCCCAGCAGGTCGTAGAGCGAGCGGAGCAGGACGTCGAAGAAGCTCGGGAAGAGGCCGACCGTGCCGGAGACGATCGCGATCAGGGCCAGGACCGCGGCGACCGCGAACGCGTGCTTCTTCGTGTCCTTGCGCGAGAGCGCGAGCAGGCGCTCGAACTCCTCCTCGGTGATCCGGCCGCTCTCCAGGAGCTCTCCCAGGTCGAGGACGACCTTCACGCGGCCGCGGGGCGCGGGACGGGCCGGCGTCTTCTCGGGCTCGGTCATGCGCGGCCAGTGTAGGCCGGAAACGGCGCCCCGTCCAGGGGCGCGCGCCGGCCTACTTGTAGAGGCGGCGCGACATCAGGCGGACGACGTCGTCGTCCTCTTCGATCGTCTCGGAGCCGAAGCCCTCGGCGACGCACTCGAACAGCGCGTCCGAGAACGTGAAGACGTAGTGCTTGCCCCGGCCGGCGAACTCCTCGCGCGCCCAGGAGGAGTTCTTCACCTCGAAGGCGCCGTCGGGCTTGAGCCCCCGCGCGGCCAGCGGGTGCGCGGCGAGGCTCCCGCGGTCCAGCGGGAGGAGGCGGTGGCCGAAGGCGACGTGGAAGGAGACGATGATGTGCTTGCGCCAGCGGACCATGAAGGACATGTAGGAGAGGACGACCGTTCCGCCCTTGGCCAGGACGACGGGGAGCGGCTTCTCCGCGTCGGGCTCGGGCACGGGCAGGCGGACGACGCGGTCCTGATCGGCGGTCTCGGTCATGGCGCGCGGTCAGTGTAGCATCTGGACGCGGGGGCTCCGCAATTCGCTAGACTGGGGCATGTCCCTCTTCGCGGTCTCGGCGCTCCTGGCGCTCCTCGCCGCGGCGCCGGCGCGCGCGCGGGAGCTGACGTACGAGCTCGGTCCCGTCCGCGTCCGGGGGCTGGTCCACAGCATGGAGGGGCCGAGCGCGAGCCTTCCCGTCGCGTCGGACCGGACCGAGTGGATCCGCCGGATCCGCATCGAGGTGCGCGACGAGAAGGACGGCGGCCGGCCGGCGCCGCGGTTCCTCTGCCACGCGAACCTGATCTTCGCCGACGGGACGGAGCCCGGGAGCTCCCGCGCGCGCCGGCGGGCCTTCGCGGTGCTGGCGCCGGGCGGCGACGACATCCGCTTCCCGCGCGGCTACGGCCTGCCGATGAAGGCGGGCCGGCGCTTCGTCGCCCACTTCATGGCGCTCAGCCACGACGCGCGCGCCGACGCCGACCTGCGCGCGCGGATCGTCCTCGACACGCAGGAGAAGCCGCTCAAGCCGCTGGTCCTCGTCGTCCGCTCCGTCTTCGCGGCCGACGCCGGCCTGCCGCGGGCCGAGCCCAGCTTCCGCCGCATGCCGGACACCGGCGACAAGACCTGGATGATCCCGCCGGGCCGTCGGACGCTCTCGCACGCGTTCCGATTCCCGTTCTCGGGCCGGATCCACTACATCTCGGGCCACCTGCACCGCTACGGGCTGTGGCTGGCCCTGGTCGAGAAGCGCAGCGGCCGCGTCCTGTGGCGCAGCGAGACCGTCCGGACGCCGGACGGCTACTTCTCGTCCTTGCCGCCGTACTCCGGCGAGCGGGGCCTCCGCGTCGAGGCCGACCGCGCGTACGTGCTGGAGGCCGGCTACGACAACGCCTCCTCGAGCGCCGCGGCCGCGATGGCCCAGATCTACATGTACGCGAGCCGGGGCGAGCGGTGAGAGACGGCGGCGCTCCGGGCGAGCCGCTCGGCGCGCCCGGCCGGAGGGCCGCCCTCATCGCCGGCGTCTACGCGCTGGCCGCGGTGCTGTGGATCGCGGCCTCGGACCGCCTGCTCGACTTCCTGCCGCTCGACGTCCCGACGCTGACGCGCCTGCAGACGCTGAAGGGCTGGTTCTTCGTGGCGATCACGGCCGCCCTCCTTTACGCCGCCATCCGCCGAGAGCTCGATCAGAGGCGGGCCATCGCCGAGCGCCTGGGCGTCAGCGAGGAGAAGTTCCGCCTCCTCATCGAGCGGGCGCTGGCCGGCATCTACATCATCCGGGACGGGCGCTTCGCCTACGTGAACCCGCGCTTCGCCGAGATCTTCGGGCGTCCGGCCGAGAGCATCGTTTCCGCGCTCTCGGTCGCGGAGCTCATCGCGCCCGAGGACCGCGAGAAGGTGCTCGAGAACCTGCGCCGCCGCCTCTCGGGCGAGGTCTCGTACCTCAGCTACACGTTCCGCGGCCTGCGCGCCGACGGCGCCGTCCTCGAGCTCGAGGTGGCCGGCGTGACGACGGAGTTCGACGGCCGCCCGGCGATCATCGGCACCCTCCTCGATCAGACCGAGCGCAGCGCCCTGCAGAGGAAGGCCCTGCAGGCGCAGAAGCTGGAGATCCTGGGCCTGCTGGCGGGGGGCATCGTCCACGACGTCAACAACGTCGTCTCCACGATCGCCGGGCACGCGCAGATCCTCGTCCTGGACCTGCCCGGCGGCTCGCCGCTGCGCCGCGACGCGCAGGAGATCCTGGCCTGCGCCGAGCACGCGTCGAGCCTGACCCGCCAGCTGCTGACCTTCAGCCGCGGACAGAAGCCGGACCGGGCCGCCGTCGACGTCGCCGCGGCCGTGCGCGGCTGCGCCGCGATGCTGCGCGGCGCGGCCGGCGAGGGCGTCCGCCTCGACGTCGAGATCGAGGACGGCCTGGGGGCCGTCCTCGTCGTGCCGGGACAGGTCGAGCAGGTGCTGATGAACCTGGTGCTCAACGCCCGCGACGCGACGCCGCGCGGCGGCGTCGTCTTCGTCTCCGCGCGCCGCGGCGTCTTGTCGGCCGCCGGGACCGCCGCCCGCCCGTGCGCGGTGCTTTCCGTGCGCGACACCGGCGCGGGCATGGACCGCGCGACGCGCGGCCGCGTCTTCGAGGTCTTCTTCACGACGAAGCCGGCGGGCAAGGGCACCGGCCTGGGCCTGCCGACCGTCCAGCGCATCGCCGAGGACGCCGGCGGGCGCGTCGACATCGAGAGCGAGCCGGGCGTCGGCACGACGGTGCGCGTGCTGCTGCCGCTGGCGGAGACGGCCTCCTAGCGGCGCGCCGCCGAGGCCCCGCCGGTCAGCGCGGCGCGAGCGCCTTCAGCTTTTCGGCGAGCTCCGGGTCCGCGAGCAGGGCCTTGACCCTGGGATCGGCGAGAAGGGCCGACGGGTCCCCCGCGAGCAGGGCGCGCTTGAAGGCCGGATCGGCGAAAAGGGCGCGGACCCGCGGGCTGGCGAGGGCGGCCTTCGCGCGCGCCGGGTCCAGCGTCCCGGCGGCCAGCGCCCGCAGGCTCGTCAGCGCGGGCGGCAGGACCGCGGCGGCGAAGAGGGGATGCGCGCGCACGAGCGCCGCCGCGC
>JAGWRY010000447.1 GCA_028869495.1 Elusimicrobiota bacterium
ACGCGGCGCCGCCGGCGGCGCGCAGGCGCGCGCGGCCGCGGAGCGCCTCGGCCCCCCCGCGCGGGGAACTGGATTGGGCGGCGGCCGGCTGGGCGGGTCTCTCCGCGGGCCTGTTGATGATCCTCTTCGAGACGGCCCTCTCTTCGCTGTCGGCCGGCGCCTCGGGCACGGACCCGGTCCGCCGGATCGCCGCGATCGCTCTGAACCGCTCCGTCCTGCCGGCCCTCTCGCCGTTCACGGGGCTTGTCTTCCTGGCCGCGATGAGCGTCCACCTGCCGCTGTCCCTGCTCTACGCCCGCCTGCTGGCGCCGCTCGTGCACGGCGCGCGCGCGGGCCGCGCCGTCGCGATCGGCGTCCTGTTCGGCGCGGGCCTTTACGCGCTGAACTACTACGCGCTGGCCGGTCTCTTCCCCTGGTTCGCGGCGGCGCGCGGCTGGATCACGCTCGCCAGCCACCTGCTCTTCGGCGCGACGGCCGCCGGCGCGTACGTCCTCCTCAGCGAACCGGTCCGGGCGGAGGGCCGAGGGCGCGGGCAGGTCTGAACCCCGGCGCGGAGGGCGCGGGCCGCAAGCCGGCCGGGCGGGCGAAGCGCTAGGGCGCCGCGTCGACGACGCGGACCGACTTCAGGACCGGCGGGTCGAACGGGCGGTCGGTGCCGCTCTTCGCGTCGCGCGGGACGGCGGCGATCGCCTTCGCGACGTCGAGGCCGGAGACCAGCTCGCCGAAGACGGTGTAGCGGCCGTCGAGGTCGCGGTCCGGGCCCAGCGTGATGAAGAACTGGGACTGCGAGGTGCCCGGCCCCCAGCTCGCGAAGGCGAGCAGGCCCGCGCGGTCGAACTTGGCGCCGAACTCGTCGGGGACGGGCACGCCCGGGTCGCCGTCGCCGGTCCCGGCGGGATCGCCGCCCTGGATGAAGAGGCCGGGGACCACGCGGTGGAAGACGGTCCCGTCGTAGAGCGGGCGCGCCTCGCGCCGGCCGGTCTTCGGGTCGCGCCAGGCGAGCGTCCCGTCGGCCAGGGCGCGGAAGTGGGCGACGGCCTGCGGGGCCCGCTTCGGCAGGAGGCGGGCGACCATGCGGCCCTTCGAGGTCTCGAAGACGGCGTAGGGGCCGGGCGCGCGGCGCGCGCAGGCGCACGCCGACGCCGCCAGCAGGGCGGCGAGGGCCGCGCGCCTCACGCGGATTTCAGGCCCGCGACCAGCTCGGGCGGATAGCCGATGTCGAGGACCTTCAGGGTCCCGACGTAGCGCGCCGCGTGCGGGGCGACGAGCCCGCGCTTGGGCAGGCCCAGCGTCAGCGTGACGTCCGCGGTGACCGCGACGCCGCTGTGGTGGCCGGTGTCCGGATGCACGCCGGTCGGCACGTCGACGGCGAGGACCGGCTTGCCGGAGCGCTCGATCTCGGAGATCATGTGGTGGATCTGGCCGGCGGGCTTGCCCGCCGAGCCGGTGCCGAGCAGGGCGTCCAGGACGGCGTCGCAGGCGGCCAGGGCCTCGGCCAGGCCCGCCTCGGCGCCGGCCTGACGGACCTCGACGCCGGCCTTCGTCGCCGCGGCGAGGTTGGCCCGGACCAGCTCCGGGTAGGACGAGTCCTTCTTCGGCGGACACAAGAAGACGACGGGGGAGGCGCCGGCCCCGCGCAGGGCCCGCGCGGCGACCAGGCCGTCGCCGCCGTTGGCGCCGCGCCCGCAGCAGACGACGACGCGCGCCCGGGCCGGCTCGACGCCGCGCTCCTTCAGGAAGGCGAGGGTCTCCGCGGCGACGGCGCGGCCCGCGTTCTCCATCAGCTCGGCGGCCGGGATGCCGTGCCGCGCGGTCGCGTCGAAGTCGAGCGCGCGCATGCGCGCGGCGTCCACGACGGGCAGGCCCTGCCAGGCGTCCGGAAGAGGCTCCTTGGGGCTCACGAGGCCAGCGCCTTGAAGACCAGCGAGACGATCGCCAGGGTCGTCGACAGCGCGGCCAGGGCGGCCAGCGCGACGTAGGGCAGGCTCAGCGTCAGCCAGGCCCGCCCCTCGCCGACGCCGTACTCGTCGCGCATCCCGCGCGCCTTGAGCGCCAGCGACCACAGGCCGACCGCGAGGAAGGCCAGGCGCAAAGGCCACGGCGAGCCCGGGAACAGCGCCTGCGCGATCAGCACCGACGGCACGGCCGCCAGCCACGCCAGCTGGGACAGGCCCAGGTGGACGAAGAGGGCCCCGGCGTCGCCGCGCGCGCCGGTCATCTCGAGGATCAGGTGCAGGATCGCGGTCAGCGCGAAGAGCGCGGAGACCTCCCAGAGCAGGACCAGGGCCAGCGACGGAACGGAGAACGGCAGGAGCAGGAGGCGCCCGGCCAGGGCCTGCGCGACGAAGAGGCTCGCCCCGCCGCCGAGGACGCCGAGCAGACCGAGGGCGAACGGACGGCGCTGGCGGATCAGCGCCGCCGCGTGCGCGCGGTCTTCGAAATAGTCGTAGAGGATCTCGAGGACGTCCATGTCACCACCCCGGCCACATGTAGAGCAGGCCGTGGGACGAGCCGGCCAGCGCGGCCTCCGGCAGGGGCAGCTGGATCGGCCCCAGGCCGAGGGCGACGCGCGTGCGGCTCTCGAGCATCGAGAACAGGTCCCCGAGATGGTCGCCGGAGCGGCGCACGCGCGGGTGCGGGTCCTTGATGCCGCCGAGCTTGGCGGCCAGCATCAGCGCGTCGTGCGAGTCGCCGAGCTGGTCGACGAGGCCGTCGGCCAGGGCCTGGTCGCCGGAGTAGACGCGCCCGTCGGCCAGCTTCTTGACCGCGGCGACGCTCAGGTGGCGCCCTTGCGCGACCGCGGCGACGAACTGTCCGTACGCGTCGTCGATCAGGGCCTGCATAATCCGGCGCTCCTCGGGGGTCATCGCGCGCCCGGGCGAGCCGATGTCCTTGTGCGGGCCGGACTTGATCGGCTCCATCTTGAAGCCGATCTTCTGGAACAGCCCCTGCATGTTCGTGTACTCGAAGATCACGCCGATCGAGCCGGTCAGCGTCCCCGGATGGGCGACGATCTTGTCGCAGGCCGAGGCGACGTAGTAGCCGCCGGAGGCCGCGACGTCGCCGAACATCGCGACGAACGGGATGTGCTTCTCGCGGCGGACGCGCTCGATCGTGCTGTGGATCTCCTGCACCGCGCCGACCGAGCCGCCGGGCGTGTTGATGTCGAGGACGATCGCCTTGACGCCCTTCGTGTCGGCCAGGTCCTTGATGCGCCGCACCCACTGCTCGGCGCCGTGGTCCCAGGGCTTGCCCGAGCTCGACGGGTAGATCGGGCCGCGGATCGAGACCCAGCCGACGGAGTCGCCGGGGGAGAGCGCCAGCAGGGCCTTCGCGCGCGCCTCGCCGCTCTTCGGCAGGCCGCTCCTCGCGCGCAGGATCAGCACGCAGGCCGCCAGCAGAGCCGCCGCGTGCAGGCCGATCAGCCAGGCGAGCAGGCGGCGCTTGACGCGGCGCGAGCTCGGCGCGTGGCCCTCCGCGGGGCGCGCGGGCTCCGGCGGGACGTCGTACGGGCGGCCCGGCACCGGCGCGGACGCGGGCTGGGGTTCCGGCTGGGGATTCGGCGTCGATTCATCCATCGGAGGGTCTCCTTGAAAGAACGGTCAGGGCCGGCGCAGGGCCTCGCAGTCCACGACGCGGTTGCGCCCGCCGGACTTGGCCGCGTACATCGCGGCGTCGGCGCGCGCGACCAGCTCCTCGGGGGTCGCCGCGTCGCGCGGGAAGTGCGCGAGCCCGATCGAGACGGTGACCTTCACGGCCTCGAAGCCGGCCGAGAAGGTCTCGGCCTCGATCGCGGCGCGGATCGCCTCGGCCTTGCGGCGCACGCCCGCGGGCTCGGCGCGCGGCATCAGCACCACGAACTCCTCCCCGCCGTAGCGCGCGACGTAGTCGGTCTCGTACACGGACGCGTTGAGCACCGCGCCGACGCGCTTGAGGACCTCGTCGCCGAACGGGTGCCCGTAGCGGTCATTCAAGCTCTTGAAATGGTCGATGTCAAGGAGCAGGAGCCCGAAGGTCGTCTTGAACGTCCGCGCGCGCACGGCCTCGTCGGCGAGGCGCCGGTCGAAGGCGCCGCGGCGGCGCACGCCGGTCAGGCCGTCGATCTCGGACAGGCGCTCGACCTCCTGGAAGAGCTTGACGCGCTTGAAGGCGACGACGAGTTCGGACGCGAAGGCCTGCGTCTTGGCCAGCCATTCCGGAGGCGGCACGCCCTCGGGGACGCGCGCGTACAGGTAGCCGAGCAGTTCCGTCCCCTCGCGGACCGGCATGCCGGCCGCGCGCTCGGGCTTCTCGAACAGGCGCGCCTTCGTCGGCGCCGAGCCCTGCTCCTGCAGAAGCCGCGACAGCGTCGCCCAGGACGAGCCGGGCGACAGCCGCAAGCCGCGGGAGGCCAGCGGGCGCACGTCCGCGTCGCCGCGCATGCCGGCGACGTAGAGCGAGTACTCGACGCCGCTGCCGAAGTAGAGCTCGACGGCGGCCTCGATGCGCGGGCGCACGTCCTGCCAGCTCATCGCCTCGGCCAACCCCTTGACCATGCCGTAGATCGCCGTCGTCTCGCGGTGCTCGCGCTCGGCGCCGGCGCCGCGGACCTTCAGGCGCGC
>JAGWRY010000047.1 GCA_028869495.1 Elusimicrobiota bacterium
GGCCGCGCGCTCGCTGGACGAGGCGCTGAGGCTCTCGCCCGACTGGGAGGAGCCCGCGCGCCTGCGGGCCGCGCTGGCGTCCGGGCGCGCGCCGGTCGTGACGAGCCTGCTCGAGCCCCTGCCCGCGCCGGACGAGGCGCCGAAGACCCTCGAGTTCTTCGTCAACTACGCGTGCAACGCGAAGTGCCCGTTCTGCTTCAACCCGCCCGACGCCTCGCCGGAGCTCGAGCGCGGCCTGCCGCTGACGGAGCTCGCGCGGCGCCTGCTGACCGGCTGGCGCGAGGGCTACCGCGCGGTCAAGATCATCGGCGGCGAGGCGACGGTGCGCGACGACCTGCCCCAGCTCCTGGGCCTCGCGCGCCGGATCGGCTACCGCTCGATCCAGCTGACGACCAACGGCATCCGCCTGGCCGACCCGGCCTACGCGCGCCGGATCGTCCGCCTGGGCGTGGACCGCGTGCGCTTCTCGATCCACGGCCACACGCCGGAGCTCCACGACCGCCTTGTCGGCGTGCCCGGGGCGCTCGCGAAGATCGAAAAAGCGGCCAAGACCCTGCGCGGGCTCGGCGTCGCGCTCGGCGTCAACTACGTGCTCAACAAAGTCAACGCGGAGGCCTTCCCGGACACTCTCGACTGGCTCTACGGGACGCTCGGGACCGACGACGTGATCGTCTACTTCCTGCGCTACCAGGGCTTCGGGGCGCTGGCGGAGAACAAGGCGCTCCTGCGCCTGAGCTTCTCCGAGGCGGTCGGGCCCCTGCGCGCGGGTTTCGCGCGCCTGCGCGCGCGCGGCGCGCGGCGCTTCCCCCAGTTGATCCATTTCGCGCCCTGCGTCGCGCCGGACCTGGCGCCCTTCATGCTCGACTGGACGCGCGACCCGCTGGACGCGGGCGTCGGCGTGACCGCCGCCGACCGGGTGACTTTGCCCGACGGCCGCGAGGGGGCCATCCATGAGGTCACCAACAGCGGCAAGCGTCCGGTGCCGGCCTGCGCGTGCTGCGCGCTGAAGGACCGCTGCCTGGGCATCGAGGAGAACTACGCGGCCGAGTTCGGCGTTTCGGAGTTCGCGCCGGTGTCGCCGGAGGAGGCCGCGGCCGCGTGAAGACCTCCGATCCCGCCTTCGAGCTGTTCCTCAACTACGCCTGCCAGGCGAAGTGCGCGTTCTGCTACAACCCCCCGATCACCGAGGAGCTCCTGCGCCGCGACCTCTCCTTCGCGCAGGCCGCCGCGTCCCTCTACGCGGCCGCCAAGGGCGGCGCCCGGCGCCTGAACCTGCACGGCGGCGAGGTCACCCTGCGCGACGACCTTCCCAAAATCCTGCGCCTGGCCCGCAAGCTCGGCTTCGAGTCGATCACCTTGGTCACCAACGGCGTGCGCCTCGGCGACGGGCGCTACGCGCGCTCCCTGGTCTCGGCGGGCGTCACGCACGTGCGGATGTCGGTCCACGCGCCGGACGCCGAGACTCACGACCGCATCGTCCAGGTTCCGGGCGCCTTCGACCGCCTGAGCCGCGGGATCTCGCACCTGAAGAAGCTCGGCGTTCCCGTCGGCCTCAACTTCGTGCTGGTCAAGGCGAACGCGGCCCTGCTTCCGGCGTTCGTCCGGAAGTTCGTCGCTCAAGACGGCCTGAGCGACCTCATCGTCTACTACCCGCACGAGCGCGGCCTGATGGCGCTCAACGCGGACGCGATCGCCGTGTCGTACTCGCAGGCGCGTCCGCACCTCCTCGAGGCCGCGTCCATCCTGGACGAGGCCGGCAGGCGCTCCGCCCTCCTGATCGCCAACGTGCCGCCCTGCGTCCTGCCGGAGCGCGCCGAGCTCCTGCTCGACTGGGAGCGCGACCCCGGCGAGGGCGACGCGGCGATGCTGGGCCCGGAGGGTCGGCGCACGGACCTCGAGGCGATGAAGGATTCCCAGCGCGCGCCGGTCGCCGCCTGCGCGGCCTGCGCC
>JAGWRY010000448.1 GCA_028869495.1 Elusimicrobiota bacterium
CCGCGGCCTCACCACTGGCCGTGGCTGCCGTGGGAGCCATGCGAGCCGTGGGAGCCGTGCGAGCCGTGGCTGCCGTGCGAGCCGTGGCTGCCGTGCGAGCCGTGACTGCCGTGCGACGCGTGGCTGCCGTGGGAGCCGTGCGAGCCGTGGCTGCCGTGCGAGCCGTGGCTGCCGTGCGACGCGTGGCTCGCGTGCGAACTGTGGCTCGCGTGCGAGGTGGCGACCCCGGAATTATGGATCGCGTTCGTGTGCGCCGTCTGCGCGAGCAGGTCCTCGGCGCGCATCACGGCCGCTCCGATGATCCCCAGGACGACCGCCGCCTTCACGACGTCTTCCTTGAGGATCTTGCCCTCCTCGCTGGTCAGGAAGCGGGCGAGGTCCTCCTTCGCGCGCGGGACGAGCCCGCCGCCCGCGCCCTCCGGCTCCTTCGGTTCGTCGGCCACGCGAATCACCCCCTCATGAGCGCCGGTAGAGCGCGTCGCCGCCCTCGCCCTTCTTGCGCCGCAGCCAGCCGCGGAAGATCCTCTCGTTGCGCGGCTCCTGGAGGCGCTCGAAGAGCGCGTCGAGGATCCCGCGGCTGATCCGGCAGCGCGCGTTCGTCGGCATCCGCCCCATGATGTCGCCCTGGTCCTTGTAGCACTGGACCGGGCAGATGCCGCAGTACGGCTTGTAGGCGCAGGTCGAGCAGGAGACTTGATTGTCGAGGCACGACGCGACGGCCAGCGCGCGCGTCGTCGGATGCGCGGCGGCCTCCGCGTAGCCGCCCTCGCGCACGCCCCCGATGCGGAACGTCCGGTCGCCCATGCGCGCGAGCATGCGCCCCTCGTCGCAGGTGTAGATCGAGCCGTCCCAGTCGTAGGCCATCTGCCCGATGCCCGCGCCGCACGGCGACCGCAGGTCGAGGAAGTTCGGGTCGACGTCGGTCAGGATCTTCGCCAGGTACAGGCGCGCGGTCTGCTCGAAGAACGGGCGGCGCAGGGTCCGCTCGCGGTTGACCTCCAGCACGCGGTCGAGCGCCGCGCGATAGAACGCGAGGAACTCGTCGGCGTCGTAGCCGATCGTGCGCCACGTCTCGGCGGCCAGCCCGTACGGGTTCAGCGGACGCAGAAACACGCCGCGGGCGCCGACGTCGACGTACGCGTCGACGATCTCGCGCGGCTTCGACAGCGAGCGGCGCGTGACGGTCAGCAGGGCGTCGATGCGGAACGTCCTGCGCTTCGTGCGCGCGGCGATCTCGCCGAACCACTTCGCGACCGTCGCGTGGCTGGCCCCGCCGCTCCACGGGCGGTTGCGGTCGTGCAGGTCCGCCGGGCCGTCCAGGGACGTGCAGAAGTTGACCCCGCGGCGCAGCAGCCAGTCGAGCTTCTCGCCGTCGAGCAGGCTCAGGTTCGTCACGAGGTTCAGCCACAGGCTCTTGCCGGCGGCCCGGTTCTTGCGCCGCGCGTACTCGACGACGAAGCGCACGACCGGCCAGTTCGCGAGCGGCTCGCCGCCCTGGAACTCGATCGTCAGCGCCGGGCTCGGGCTCTCGAAGATCCGGTCGACGACCAGGCGCGCCGTCTCCTCGCTCATGTCGGTCGACGGGTCCTCCATCGGCGTCGAGCTCGCGTGGCAGTACACGCAGCGGTGGTTGCAGCGCAGGGTCGCGACGATCACGTGCAGGGTCGGCCCCTGCCACAGGAAGGAGTGCCGCTTCCCCCAGAGCCCGGCCAGCGCGTCGAAGTCCATCCGGTCGCGGATGAATCCCCCGTCCCGCAGGCGCCCCTCCAGAGGCGAGCCCTCCGGGACTCGCCCCCCGACGAAGAGGCGGAACTCCCCGTCGTCGAGCAGCAGGTGGCGGCCGAGGTCGTTGGTGATCAGAGTCCCGCCCGCGACGGAGCGGAAGCGGAAGAAGCCGGTCTTGACCGGATCGGGAGACAGGGGCTCGGCGGCCGCGCCGGCGCTCACGAGGGCTTTTCTCCCGACGGCGGGGCGTCCGCGGGACCGAACTTCTCCTCCCACGGGACGGAGACGCCCAGCGGGTCTCCGCCCTCGCCGCCGTCGATCTCGGCCAGCAGGCGGTCGATCTCCTTCTCGAGCTCGGCGTCCAGCGGGGGCGCGGGGGCCTGCGCGGCGCACTCCGGGCAGTCCTCCGCCGCGGCGGGCTCGGGCGCCGGGAAGGCCGCGGCGGGCTGGGCGGAGACCAGCGCCTTCGTGACGATGAACTCGCGGATCTTGCGGTTGGCCTCCGAAACCTTGAGCCTCAGCGCTTGATGAAGAAGCTCGTTGCGGAACTCCCCCTCGAGCTCCGCGGCGGGCGCGGCGCCGGTCTTGGGGACGAGGACGGCGCGCAGGCGTCCGTCCGGGGCGGGCTCGACGCGCGCGTAGGCGCGGTCGGTGAACGCGTAGGCGGCGGCCTGCACCGCCTGCGCCGGATAGAGGCGCTCCTCGACCTCGACGACGATCTCGCGTCCGTCCGACTTGCTCATCGTCCGTCTCCTCCCGCCGCGCCCGCGCCGGGCGCGCTCTTCTTCGGCGCCGGCGGCGTCGGCGGCTCGCCGAGCTCGATGCGCCGCATGACCTCGCGCAGGTCCTGGGGGCTCTTCATCGGCTCGCCCTTCTTGAACTGCGGCTTCGAGAGGCGCGAGGCCTTCGCCGCGCGCTCCTTCGCGCGCTGCTGGCGCCGGGCCTCGGCCTCCTCGGCGGCGCGCCGTTTCCCCAGCGCCGTCCGGTCCGCTTCGTCCAGCCGCGCCTCCGTCGCCGCGCGGCCGCAGACCAGCCGCGAGAACGCCGACGCGTACGGGACGCAGGCCCGCGGGCGCCTCTCGACGGCGCGACAGAGCGGCGACGCCGCGCACTCGGACCGGCGGCGCAGGCCGGCGACCAGCCCCGCGAGGGCGCGGCAGCGCGAGCGCATGGTCTCGTCGGCGAGGGGCGCGCAGTCCTCGGCGCGCCCGCTCCAATAGGCGAGGTTGCGCGCGCAGTCCTCC
>JAGWRY010000449.1 GCA_028869495.1 Elusimicrobiota bacterium
CACGCCGTACGAACGAACGACGCGCGCCTCTCGGCGTCGAGATGGAGTTCCTCCTCGTCCGATTCCTCGCGCAGCCACATGGCCGCGGCAAACCCGAGGAACAGGAGCCCCGCCGCGATCCTGACCGCCTGCCGCGGCAGCAGGCTCAAGGCCGTGCCGAAGGAGACCGCGATGGCGCATTGTATCGCGAACGCGACGGCGGCCCCGATGAAGACCGCCGCGGGGTGCTTACGCGTCGCCAGAATCACGGTGGCGAAGGCGGTCTTGTCCGGCAATTCCGCCGCGAAGATGATGCCGAAGACGGCGACGAAGAGCTTCGCGTCGATCACCATCGAATCGACGGCGGCAGGCCGAGGGACGCTCTCAGCGCGAGGAGGTCGGATTCCTGCGCCGCCTGAAGATGGATCGTCTCCTCCTCGTCTTTCAGGAGCGACGTTTCCAGTCCGACATAGGCTCCCGTGTCCATCTGACCGCTTCGGAATTGCTGCTCGGCCGCGCGAGCCAGCGTCTTGAGAGCCGCGGTCTGCGCCTGCAAGCGCGCGAGCTGTTCGCTCATGATGCGGCTCGCCCGCCAGAGGCGATCGGCGTCGTTTGCGGCCCGGTCGAGACGCGCCTGATACTCCGCCCGCAGAGCCTCGCGGCTCGCGCGTTCCACGGCGACTCGTCCCTTGTTGCGGTTGAAGATCGGGAGTCCGACGCCGAGGGTAAGATCGGTCGTGTGCTTGCCTTCCGCGGGGTCCTGGCCCCACTGCACTCCGACGTCCAGGGCCGGGAACTGGGCGAGGACGGCGGCGCGCAACCGCTGTTCCTGGCTCTCGTAGCCGGCCTGCAGGGCGAGCAGGTCGACGCGATGGGCGGCCAGCGCGGCGACGGCGGCCTTGAACTGCTCCTCGGAAAGCGGCTGTGACGTCGGGGCCTCGGTCGCTTTCAGTTGCGGTCGCGCCTCGGGGGGGAGTCCGAGCATGTAGTCGAGCGCGTGCCGCGCCGCGTCGGCGTCGAGCTGGACCTGCCGCGATCGGGCGTCGGCGTCCGATAAGACCGTGAGATCGGCGGCCGCCCGGCTCACCGCCGCCGCGCTCTGCTGGAAGTCCGCCTGGTCGAGCTCGTATTGCTGGGCCAGAAGCTTGCGGTTTCGCTCGATGACGCCCTGGAGGTTCTCGTCCTCCAGGAGACGCAGAAAAAGCCGTCCGGCGGCGAGCGCCGTCCTCCGCTCCTTCCAGAGGATCGTCAGGTCCACTTGCCGGTGTCGGGCTCGCGCTCCCGAGACGACGGCGGGCCGAACGACGAAGGCCTGGACGTCTTCGCTCACGCCCAGGCTGTAGCCGGTGAACTCGGGACCGCGGCCGACGCTCGCGGAGAGGCGCGGGTCCGGCGGCAGGCCCGCGGCGAAGAGCTGCGCCTCCGCCACTCCGGCTTTGAGGCGGGCCGCGCGGAGGTCGGGATCGCGGGCGACGGCCAGCGTCATCGCGTCTTCTTCGTCCAGGCTCTGTGCCGCGGGCGTTGAGACGTCGGGTCCGGTCGGGGAAGCGGCCGGCGCGGATGACGTCGCTATAAGCTCCAAGGCCGCGTCGGGCGCCGTCGGCAGGCTCCGGGGCGAATAGCCGGCGCAGCCGGAGACCAGGATCGCGAACGTCGCGGACGACAACGCGCGAAGCGGGCGCCTCATGACGCCTCGGCCTCGGCCGTGATCCTGAGACGACGACGCAGGTAGAGCGCCGGAATCAGGTTGGTGCTGAGCAGCGCGCTCCATATGATGCCTCCGAGGGTCACGATCGCCAGGCCCTGCTCGGGCGCGGCGCCCTGGCCGAAGCCGAGCGCCGTCGGGAGCATCCCCAGCACGGCGGTCAGCGTGGTCAGGACGATGGGGCGAAAGCGCACGTGGATCGCCTCGCGGACGGCCGTCTCGGGAGCCATGCCGGAGAGCTCATTGCGGCGCGCGCGATGGAGCAGGACGATGCCGTGGTTGAGGCCGATGCCGATCAGGGTCAGGAAGGCGACCAGGCCCGTGGCGTTGAGGCCGACCGTGCTGACGGCGAGCGCAATCGTCCCGCCCGTGAAGGCCAGCGGCGTCAGAAGCAGAAGAAGGCCCGGAACCAGCAGGCCGTCGAACTGCAGGACCATGATCCCGATCATCAAGACGAAGGCTGCGGCGGCGGCGACGGCGAGTCCCAGCGCCGCCTTCTCGATTTCCGGATAGAGCCCCCCGAAGGCGTAGCGGTAGCCCGGCGGCAGCGGGACCTTCGCGAGTCGCGCGCGCGCCGCGGAGATCGTGCGGCCCAGCGGTCCCGTCGGGATCGCCAGGATTTCGAGCGCCCGCGCCCCTCCGATGTGGAGGAGCTGGTTCGGGGTGGCCGAGAGGCTCAAGCGCGCCAGCTGTCCGAGAGGGGTCCAGCCGGCGGTCCGTATGGGCAGACGCGCGAGGTCGGCCATCGACCTCTCAGGAGCGTCGGCCAGCCGCACGTAGAGATCGAGCGGGACGTTGCCATCAGGGACTTTCGCCGCGATTTCCCCGTCGATCAGCGGCCCGACCTGCTTTTGCAGGTCGGCCGGCGTCAGGCCGTACGCGGCCAGCGCGCCGGCGTCGGGCTTCAGCTGGATTTGGCTGACGGGGTACGCGGCGTTGTTGAAGATGGACGTCAACGACGGGACTTCCTTGAGGGCCCTGGTGAAGCGTTCCGAAAGCCGCCGCAGGTCGGAGATGCGGCTGCCGAAGATGTCCAGCACGAACGGCTGGGGCAGGCCGGAGAGGCTCTCGCCCACCCGCTCGATGGTCGGGGTGTCGAGTGCCGTCTGCACGCCCGTCATCCGCGTGGCCGCCAGGAGCCGCGCTCCGATCTTGTCGAGGCTGTTGAAGTCGACGGAGGGCTTGAGCGCGATCGTGATCTCCCCGGCGTAGGCGGGCTCGGTGTAGGCGGAGCTCGACGGCGAGCCGACGCGCGCGACGACGTGGTCGACGGCGGGGTCGGCCCTCAGCTTAGCCGTCATCGCCGCGACGGCGGATTCCGTCTCGGCCAGCGAACTGCCGGGCGGCAGGGTGAAGCTCTCGAGCAGGACGCCCTCGTTGGGAAGGGGGAGGAAATTGACCGGGACGACGGCCAGGGCGGCGAGGCTGACCGCAAAGAGCGCCAGACAGGCGCCCAGCGCGCGGCCGGGGCTGCGCAGGACCCGGTCGAAGAGGCGCTCGTTGGCGCGCCGCAGGCGCTCGAGGACCTTGGCGCCGGGAGCCTCCTTCGTCCTGCGGGGGGCGCGAAGGAAACCCAGGCTCAGCGGGATGAAGGTCAGGGAGACCAGCAGCGAGGCCAACAGCGACAGCGTCATCGCCAGGGCGAAGGGAATGAAGAACAGGCCCGCGAGGCCGCCGACGAAGAGCATCGGGACGAAGACGGAGACCGTCGTCAGCGTCCCGGTGATGTCGGGCCCGGCGATATCCCTGACGCCCTGGGCGATGCCGGCCCAATGCCCGTCGCCCTGCTCCCAGCGGTGGTAGATGCTCTCCAGGACGATGATGGCGTCGTCGGCCAGGAGGCCGACGGCGACGGTCAGCGCGCCCAGGGTCATCAAGTCGAGGCTCTGCCCGGCGGCGTAGAGCGCCGCGATTCCCATGAGAAGCGACAAGGGGATGCTCAGCGCCAGAATCCACGTGTCGAGGCTGCCGCCCAGGGCCCAGACCAGGACGGCGATGGCCAGCAATCCGCCGGCGACGAGGTTGATCCCGAGGTCCTTGCCGACGGCGCCGACCAGATGCCCCTGGTCGTAGGTCCTGATCCAGCGGACTCCGGGCGGAAGCGCCGCGCGCGTGTCGGCCAGAGCCGCGGCCACGGCGCGGGTGACCGGCAGGGTCGAGGCTCCCGGCTGTTTGAAGACGGTCAGGGCCAGGGCCGGGCGGCCGTCGAGGAGGAGGGCGTTGTGCGTGGGGACGGCGGAGCGCACGACGCGGGCCAGCGCGCCGAGCGCAATCGGGCCGCCCGGTCCGCGGATCGGGATCGCCCGCAGTTCGGCGGCGGAGACGGGGAGGTCGCGCGCCTCGATGAACACGTCCTGGTGGCCTTCTGTGATGTAGCCGCCGGGCGTCAGGAGAACCTGTTTCTTGAGGGCGTCCACGAGAGCGGTGACCGCGACGTCGTAGCGGCGCAGGGCGGTCAGGTCGGGCTGGACCCAGAGCGCCTCGTCGCCGCTGCCGTAGACCTCGACGCGCTGCACGCCGGGCAGGGCGCGCAGGGCGGGAGCGACGTCGGCCAGGACGGCGCGCTGCGCCCGCGCGGGCGGGACGGAGGCGGGCAGTTCGAGGGCGTAATCCGCCACCTCGTTGATCGCGTTGCCCATGATCTCGGCCATCGGATGCACGGCGGAGGGCAGGTCGCCCCGGGCCAGATCGAGGGCCCCGTTGACGGCCTGCAAGTCGAGCTGCGCGGAGCTTCCTTCTTGAAAGCGCGCGTCGACCTCGGCCGTGCCGTCGCCCATCGTCGAGCGGACCGAGAGCAGGCCGGGCAGCGCCATGATGCGCCCCTCGAGCGGCGTCACGACCTGGGTCTCGAGCTCGACCGCGGAGGCTCCGGGCTCGTGGGCGACGACGCTGATCTGCGGGAAGTCGAAGCGCGGAAGGACCTCGACCGGAATCCGCCGCCAGGCGTAGAGGCCGTAGGACAGGAACCCCCCGTAGACCAGCGCCCATAGCGCCGGTTTGGTCAGGATTTGCTTCAGGCCCGTCGGGGATTTCTCGTTCATCAGTCGGGGGGCTGGTAGGCTTTGGCGACGTTGCGATGGTACTCCAGGTAGGCGTCGGCGACGACGACCGTCTCGCCGCCCGC
>JAGWRY010000450.1 GCA_028869495.1 Elusimicrobiota bacterium
CCAGGGGCCCGCGGCCGGCTTCGTCGACGCCGACGAGACGCGCGCCCGCGGCGCGCCGCCTCGCGTCAGCGTCGAAGAGACGCCGATCCAATGAGGTCTTACGGGGCGACGGCCTTGGCGCCCTCGCCCTTCTTCGGCGTCTCCGGCTTGGGCTCGGACTTGGGCTTCGCCTCGGGCTCGGACTTCGCCTTCGGCTTCGGCTTGCCCTCGGTCGGCGCCGGGACGGGCTCGCCGCCCTCGCGCTCGTCGAGGCGCGCCGACTTGCCGGTCAGGCCGCGCAGGTAGTACAGCCGCGCGCGCCGCGCCTTGCCGGTGCGCACCAGCTCGACCTTGTCGACGTGGGGGGAGTTCATCGGGAACGTCCTCTCGACGCCGACGCCGAACGACACCTTGCGGACCGTGTAGGTCTCGCTCGGCCCGCGGCCGCGGCGCGAGATCACGACGCCCTCGAAGAGCTGGATGCGCTCGCTGTCGCCTTCCTTGACCCGCAGGTGCACCCGGACCGTGTCGCCCGGCCGGAACATCGGCGTCCTGGACGCCGGCTTCTTGTCTTCCATCGCCACCATCATACGCGTTCTCCTGACTCCTTAGTTCGCCCGTTCGAGAAGATCGGGTCGCTTGCGCCTCGTCGCGGAGCGCGCGGCCCGGCGCCGCCACTCCGCGATCCGTCCGTGGTCGCCGGAGAACAGCACCTCCGGGACCTCCCGGCCGCGCCAGACGCGCGGCCGCGTGTACTGCGGAAAATCGAGCAGGCCGGTCGCGAACGACTCCGCGGCGGCCGCCTCCTCCTTCTTGAGCACGCCCGGCAGCTTGCGCGCGACCGCGTCGGCCACGACCAGCGCCGGCAGCTCGCCCCCGGTCAGCACGTAGTCGCCGATCGACACTTCCTCGTCGAAGGACGTCATGATCCGTTCGTCGACCCCTTCGTAGTGGCCGCAGACGAGCACGAGATGCTTCTTCTTGGCCAACGACGAAGCTTTCGCGTCGTCGAAGCGCTCCCCTTGAGGCGACAGGAAGATCACCCGGGAGCCCCTCTTCTTGACGCTGTCGATCGCCTCCGCCAGCGGCTCGGCCATCATCACCATGCCCGGCCCGCCGCCGAACGGGCGGTCGTCCACCTTGCGGTGCTTGTCTTCGGAGAAGTCGCGGGGATTGACCGCGCCCCACGACAGCAGGCCCGCCTTTTGGGCGCGGCCCAGGATGCTCGCGTTCATCACCGGCGCGAGCATGTCGGGGAAGAGCGTCACGAAGTCGATCCTCACGTTCTCTCGATTCAGTCGATCTCGACGGCCGCCCGCCGGCCGGCCTTGTGCGCGGCCACGCCGACGAGAGCGCGCAGGGCCTTGATCACCTTGCCCTGCTTGCCGATGACCTTGCCCTTGTCGCCCTCGTCGACGAGCAGCTTCAGGACGGTCACGTCACCGTCCTGGAACTCTTCGACCGACGCGGTCTCGGGCTTGTCCACCAGCCGCTTGACCACGAACTCCGCCAGCTCCTTCATGCGCGGCTCCGCTCCGCATGAATCCCTTTCATGGGCATCCGCTACGCGGCGTTCTTGCCCGCGGTCTTGACGAGCGCGCGCACGGTGTCGGACGGCTTGGCGCCGACCTTGATCCAGTGCTCGTAGCGCTCCTTGTTCAGCGACACCTTCTTGCCCGCGGTCAGCTCGCGCGGGTTGTACGTGCCGAGGACCTCGACGGGCTGTCCCGACGCCGCGCGCGCCTTCTCGATGGCGACGACGCGGTAGTAGGGCTGGTGCGGCTTGCCCTTTCTCTGCAACCTGATGACGACTGCCATGTGTTCCTCCGGTGCTCCTATTGCTGTTTCGATCCGAACGCGGCCCGGGCCTTGGCCTCGAGCTCGCGGAAAGCGGCGGCGCAGTCCTTCGCGCCGAAGACGGCCGAGCCGGCGACGAGGCTGTCGGCCCCGGCCGCGGCGGCCTGAGAGATCGTGGCGTCGCCGACGCCGCCGTCCACCTGGACCCAGCAGTCCAGGCCGCGCGCGTCGATCGCCGCGCGCAGGGCGGACACCTTCGGCATCATGTCGGCCATGAACTTCTGTCCGCCGAAGCCGGGCTCGACGGTCATCACGAGCGCGAGGCTCGCGCCGTCGAGGGCGGCGATCAGGTCCTCGACCGGCGTCTTCGGCTTGATCGCGAGGCCCGCCCGCACGCCGAGCTTGCGCACGCGGTCGAGGGCCTCGCGGGAGTCCGTGCCGGCGATCGCCTCGACGTGGAGCGTCACGATGTCCGCGCCGGCGCCGGCGAACCACGACGCGGCCTCCAGCGGGTTCGTGACCATCAGATGCGCGTCGACGAAGAAGCCGCGCGACTTGGCGAGCTTGACGAAATCGGGGCCGAAGCTGAGGTTCGGCACGAAGTGTCCGTCCATCGCGTCCACCGAGACCCACGAGCAGCCGGCGGCCTTCAAGGCGTCCAACTGGTCGCCGAGGCGGGCCAGGTCGCCGGCCAGCAGGGACGGCACGAGCGTCGGGGTCTTGCGCGCGGTCATCACAGGTCGCGCTCCTCGACGAGGATGCCGTTCAGGTAGATGCGCACGCGCGCGCCGCCGGACGACTGGACCGGGACCTCGATCGTCGCGCCGGGGCCGCGCACGCCGTCGAAGAGCTCGCGCTCGCCGTACTTGTCGACGAGGACGATGCGGACCTGCGACGACGCGCCGCCGCGCGCGAGCACGTAGCGAAAGGTCTTGGCCGACGCGGGCAGGGCGCCCTTGCGGCCGCTGACCGTGACCGCGACGACGGTGTCGGTGGACAGCGCCGCGTCCGGGGCCGGGCTCTGCTCGAGCACGGTCCCGTTCGGGAACAGCGAGGTCGCGTCCGTCTGGACCGTCACTTTCAGGCCTGCGCTCGACGCCCACGACTGCACGGCGTCCAGCGTCTTGCGCGAGAAGTCCGGCATCAGCGAGACGCCCGCGGGCGGCGGTCCCGCCGAGACGACGACGTTGACGAGGGAGTTCTTCTCGACGCTGGTCTCGGACTGCGGGTCCTGCGAGAGGACCAGGCCCTTCGAGGACTTCAGCGAGTAGGCTTCGCTGACCTCGCCGAGCGCGAGCTGGCTCTGGCGCAGGAGCATCTCGGCGTTGCGCAGCGGCAGGCCGTCGAGCGCCGGGGAGAGCACGGTCTGCCCGCCCTGGCTGAGGACGACGCGGATGACCTTGCCCTCGCGCACGATCGTGCCGGCCGGGGGCTGCTGACGCAGGATCGCCGCGATCGGCACCGAGGCGTCGAACTCGACGCCGGTCTTGCGCAGGCCGAGGTTCAGCGGGGAGAGCGCGTCGAGCGCGGCCGCGACCGAGTGGCCCTTCAGGTCCGGGACCTCGACGGTCTTGCGGCTGTGCACGAGCCCGCCGATGCCCCAGTTGACCGCCCACCAGCAAAACGCCAGGAAGGCCGCCCCGACGGCGGCCATCTCCCAGTTCGACGCCTTCTCGCTGCGCGCGTTCATCGTGCCTTAAAACGACAAAAAATCGCCCACGGCCGAACGGAGGCCGTTGGAGAAATCCGCAGCGTTCAACTGTCTTTTTCCCTCGGGTTGTACGACGAGGAACCACAGACGGCTGCAGGACCCGCATTCTACCAAAATACCGCGGCCCCGTTCAACGCGCAGAAGGCGCCCGGGAGCGCCCGTTCCGAGGGGGTCCTGCGGGCCGGGAAGAGCGGTCTTGAGCACCAGCAGGCGCCGGCCGTCCCGCTCGAGGCGCGCCCGCGGCCAGAGCCGGAAGGCGCGCACGCGGTCGTGGACCTCGGCGGCCGGGCGCGAGAGGTCGAGGAGCGCGTCCTCGCGCTCGATCAGCGGCGCCAGGCTGGCGGCGCCCTCCTGCGGACGCCGCACGACGCGGCCGGCCTCGAGGTCGGCGAGCGCCGCGCCGAGAAGCCCGACGCCGGCCTGCGTCAGCTTGGCGAGCAGGGTCCCGGCGTCGTCGTCCTCGGCGATCGGGAGCGCGGCGCTCGACTGGATCGGCCCGGTGTCGAGCCCCTCGTCGAGCCAGAACAGCGTCACCCCCGTGCGCGACTCGCCGCGGGCCAGGCTCCACTGCACCGGCGCCGCGCCGCGGTACCTGGGCAGGAGGGAGAAGTGCGCGTTGAGGAACCCGAGGCGCGTCGCGGACAGCACCTCGGGCTTCAGCAGGCGGCCGTAGGCGACGACGACGGCGAGGTCGGCGCCGAGGCCCCCGAGCTCGCCCGCGATCTCCGACGGCTTGGCCGGCTGGAGCACCTTGAGGCCGAGCGCGAGCGCCGCGGTCTTGACCGGCGTCGGCGCGACCGCGAGGCCCCGCCCCGCCGGCTTGTCGGGCTGGGAGACGACGGCGAGGACCTCCGAGCGCGCGGCCAGCTCCCGCAAAAAAGGGACGGCCGTCTCCGGCGTGCCGAAAAAGATCGTCTTGAGCATGCCGGGCTCAGCTCCAGCGGACCTTCGCGTCCTTGATCGCGTCGAGGACGGGCAGGCGCGCCTCGAACGGGAGGCGGTCCACGTAGAGCTTGCCGTCGAGGTGGTCGATCTCGTGCTGGAAGGCGCGCGCGAGCAGGCCCTCGGCGTCGCGCTCCCACGGCCGGCCGTCGGCGCCCAGCGCCCGCACGCGCACGCGCGCGGCGCGGTCGAGCTTCGCGTAGATGCCCGGGATCGACAGGCAGCCCTCCTCCTCGCGCTGGACGCCCTCGCGGGAGACGATCTCGGGGTTGAGCAGGACGAAGCGCTCGGACTTCCCGTCGGGGCGCACGTCGACGACGGCCAGGCGCAGGCTCAGGCCGATCTGCGGCGCGGCCAGGCCGACGCCGCGCGCGGCGTTCATCGTCGCCCACATGTCCTTCAGGAGCGCCGGCAGATCGCCCTCGATCCTGCCGTAGTCGACGGACGGGCACGCGGTCTTGAGGACGCGCTCGCCGTGCTTCGTGATTCTTCGAACAGGCATACGCTCTACGCCTCGACCCTTCGGGCTCGGCGCAGATGCCGCGAAGGAATAGGCCTTAGCATCTAGAGCTCCGCCGCGTACTCGACGCCGGGGCCGAGGATGCGGAAGCGGATCGGCTGCTTGTCGGTCTGCAGCGAGCCCCAGGTCATCGCCAGGCGCTCGAGCTGGGCCTCCGGCGAGAGCTTGGCCGACACGCCGAAGACGACCTCGTTGGCGCCGACGGCCTGCGCGGCCTGGCTGATCGCGTAGAACGGCTCGTTGGAGACGACCAGCATCGGCTTGACGGTCTTGCCGTGCTTCTCGGCGGCCTCGATCACGCGCGTGAACAGCCTTTGCTCGTCGGCGCCCATCGCGACGTCCTCGTCGACGAGGGCGAGGCCCTTGCGGATGCGCGACGTGAAGACGACCAGGTCCGTCGTCTCCGAGTCGTGGCTCTCGAGGGCCTTGTTCAGGTGGTACAGGTTGCCCGGGTCGCGCACCGCGACCAGCACGCGCTTCGGGCGCGCGATCTCGTCGCGGACGATCTCCAGCTCGTCGGCGCGGCGCAGGTTGAACTTCTCGCGGTGCTCGTCGCCCCGGTCGCCCGCCCGGCGGTTCAGGAACTCGTTGACGACGAAAAAGACGAAGAAGGCGACCGTGAAGGCGACTCCGGAGATCGTCGCGACCTTCTTCGTCGCCAGGTTGATCGCGCCCACCGAGAGCAGGAGCAGGAAGATCAGCGCCAGCCCGATCGGCAGTTCGACGCCGCCGACCGTCAGGTTCAGCGGGACCTTCCACTCGCGCTTGGCCGTCTTCTTGAAGCGCAGGACGAAGACGGCCAGCGCCTTGAACACGAAGCTCCAGATCACGCCGAAGGCGTAGGCCTCGCCGAGCATGTAGACGTCGCCGCGGCAGAGCAGGATCGTGACGACCTGCAGGAGGGCGAACAGGTTGATCATCCGGTGCGTGGTCCCGTACTTCGGGTGCAGGCCGCGGAACCAGTCGACGAAGATGCCGTCTTCGGCCAGGCGGTTGAGGACCCCGTTGGCGCCCATGATCGAGGTGTTGACCGCGCCGGAGAGGATCACGACGCCGACGAGCACGACGAAGGCCTGCAGGACGAGCTTGAGCGCGTGCGGGCCGGCCATCGACATCGCCAGGCCCGAGAGCAGGTTGTCCGAATAGCCGGCGCGGACCGCGTCCGGGATCAGGCCGACCGCCAGGATCGAGACGGTCCCGGTCAGCACCAGCGCGTACAGGAAGATCAGCACCGCCGCGCGCTTCAGGTTCGGCAGCTTCGGGGCCTCCATCTCGCGGTAGACCTGGGCCAGCGTCTCCAGGCCGCTCATGCCGAGGAAGGCGTGGCCGAGCGCGATCAGGATCCCGAGCTTGGCCAGCCACGCCGTCCCGCGGAACGGCGCCAGCCAGCCGAGGGATTCCCTCGTGAACTGGAGCTGGTGCGGCGGCCAGCGCATGCCCCGGACCCAGATCGTGTACGCGGACCAGGCGAAGACGACGACGGTCATCACCGTCACCAGCGACATGATCTTGATCGCCTTGTCCGACGATTCCTCGATGCCGCGGATGTTCTGCCGCCAGAAGTAGGCGACGACGGCCAGCGCGAAGACGACCGAGAAGGCCTGCGGGTTCACCGACCAGTGGATGCGCAGGTGCGGGAACGAGGAGTTGATCAGGCCCGCCAGGTACTGCCCGGCCGAGACCGAGCTGATCGCCCCGGTCAGCACGTAGTCGAACATCAGCGCGGAGACCGAGATCTTCGCCAACGTTCCGCCCATCGACTCGCGCACGACCTTGTAGACGCCGCCGCGCACGAACATGCTCGAGGCCTCGACGTAGAGGGCCAGCACCGGCGCCGCGCAGAGCAGGACCGCGACGATCATCCAGGGCGCGACCGGGCCGATCGCGGTCTCGACGATGCCGCCGATGTACCAGGCGGTCGAGGCCATGTCGCAGAGCACGATCGCGGCCGCGCGCCAGAACGAGATGAAGGACAGCATCGCGGTCGTGAGCACCACGACCTCGGTCACGCGCCGCCCGGGGCGCGGCTCAGGCTTCAAGCTTGCGCACCAGCGCGAGCGCGGCGGCGGGGCCGGAGGCCGCAGTCAGCTGGTCGATCAGGGACGGCTGGAACAGCGACGAGACCCCGCGCAGGAGCTGCAGGTGGAGGGGGAAGGCGTCCTGCTTGTTCGGCGAGAAGAACAGGAAGACGACGCGGATCGGCAGGTCGGGCTGCTTCGGGTCCGCGACCGGGGTCTTCAGGACCGCCATCCCGGCCAGGATCGAGGACAGGCCGTCCATGCGCGCGTGGGGCAGGCTCAGGCCCGTGTCGAGAGTGGTCGAGATGCCCTGTTCGCGCTCCAAGACCCTGCTCAGGAAGGGCGCCGTGTCGCCGATCCGGGCGCGGCGGCAGACGGCGGCGACCAGATCCTCCAGCACCGCCTCCTTGGCGCGCCCCTCGTCCGGGAACAGGACGACCTCCTCGGTCAGCA
The DNA here is from genome assembly GCA_028869495.1 of Elusimicrobiota bacterium. GTDB lineage: Bacteria > Elusimicrobiota > Elusimicrobia > UBA1565 > UBA9628 > GWA2-66-18. The sequence goes on from JAGWRY010000450.1 coordinate 7,421, forward strand.
GGGCGGAGATCTTCAGGCCCTTGGGGGCCGGGGTCGGCGCGCCCGGCTTGGCGGCCGCCGGCCCGGATGTCTTCTTCTGGAACCAGGCCATAGGGGTGGGAGTCGGCGTATTATCGCACGGACCCCCGGCGAGTGTCAAATGGGCTAAAATCCGCCGGTGAGCGCGGCTTTTGCGGTCCTCGCGGCCCTGCTGATCGCCCGGAGCCGGGGCTTTCTCGGCTACCTGCTCGGCCCCGGCGTCCTGGACGGGACCTCGGCGCGCCTGGTCCTATCCTACGCCGCCTGGCCCGTCCTGCTGGCCGCCGCCCTATGGCTGACGGCCTGGGGGCTGGGACGGCGGCTCCTGCGCGGCCTCGGCGCGGCGCCGGCCGCGCCCCTCGACGAGATCGCCGCGGCGGCGGCCGGGCTGGGCCTGCTGGGAACCGCCGTCTTCGCGCTCGGCGCGGCCGGCCTCCTC
>JAGWRY010000048.1 GCA_028869495.1 Elusimicrobiota bacterium
CGCCGCGCCGAGGTGCTCCCAGACCGTGCCGTCGTCGCCGATGTCGCGCGCGGCGGAGGCCAGGTCGCGCGCGGCCTCGGTCGAGCGGCCGAGCTTGAACTCGACCCAGCCCAGCGAGTCGCGGTAGGCGGGGTTCGCGGGCTCGATCTGGAGCGCGCGGCGGATCAGCGACTCGGCCTCGTCCAGCTTCTCGCCGCGGTCGGCCAGCGCGTAGCCGAGGTAGTTCAGCGCGGCGGCGTCGTCGGGCTTCTCGGCGATCAAGCGGCGGAACTCCGGCTCCGCCTCGTCCATGCGCCCGAGCCGCTCCAGCGTCGTCGCCAGCTGCCAGCGCGCGTCGCGGTCGTCCGGCTTGAGCGCCAGCACGGCGCGCAGAAGCTCGGCCGACTTCGCGAGGTCGCCCTGATCGTCGTAGCCGAGGGCGAGATAGTACGCGATCCGGTCGTCGTCGGGCCAGCGCCGGCGCGCCTGCTTCAGCGTGTCCATCGCCGCCTGGATCCCGCCGGCCTGCAGCTCGTAGTAGCCGAGGCGCAGGGTCAGCGTCGGGTCGTCCTTCAGCGCGGAGCTGTCCTTCAGATAGGCGGCCGCGGCCTTGAAGTCGCCGGAGCTCTCGGCGTCGGAGGCCAGCCAGGCGCAGGCCGACGGGTCGTCGGGCACGCGCGCCTTCAGCGAGCGGAAGGTGTCGCGCGCGTCGTCGCGCCGCCCCTCGGCGTCCTGCAGGGCGCCGATGTGCGCCTGCAGGTCGGCGTCGTCGGGGTCCGCGGCCAGCAGCTTCTGGTACTCGGCGACGGCCGACGGGGTGTCGCTCGTCACCTCGTAGATCTGGGCGAGGGCCAGGCGCGCGGAGTCCGCGTCCGGGCCGCCGAGGGAGATCGCGCGCTTGAGCTTGGCGGCCGCGTCGCCGAAGCGCCTCTGCTGGGCGTCGAGGCGGCCGAGCTCGAGCAGGGCGCGCGCGGCCTGGTCCGGGTTCCTCTTCAGGAAATCCTCGAGCAGGCGGCGCGCGCGCGCCGGCTCCTTCAGCGACAGCAGTTCGGTCAGCGCGAACAGCGCGTCCGTCGACGACGGGTCGTCCTTCAGCGCGAGCTCGAGCTCCTTCTGCGCGCCGTCGGCGTCGCCGCGCCCCCACAGGATCCGCCCGAGGATCAGGCGGGACTCGGCGTCCCCGGGCGCGAGCGCCAGGCGGCGGCGCGCCCAGGTCTCGGCGCGGCCGAGGTCGCCGAGCTGGAGCGCGAGCCCGGCGGCCTCGCCGGCGATGTAGGCCGAGGTCGGGTCGGCGTCCAGGGCCTTCTCGTAGGCGGACAGGGCCTCGGCGTAGGCGCCGCGGCGCTCGAGGAGCGTGCCGCGCAGGTACTCGAGGCGCGCCCGGCGGACGCGCGAGACCGCCGGCGACGGAGCCGCGGCGGCGGGAAGCGCGAGCAGGACGGCGAGGAGGGCGGCGGTCACTGAAGCGGGACGTCCATCAGGAGGGCGTCCGAGCCGTCATTGTAGAACTTCGGGCGGCGGCCGACAACGCGCGCGCCGGCGCGCTCGTAGAACAGGCGCGCGCGGGAGTTGGCCGCGGAGACCTCGAGGGTCAGCGTCCGCGCGCCGCGCGCGCGCGCCGCGCTCGTCAGGGCCTCCCACAGCGCCCGCCCGACGCCGCGCCCGTCCTCGGCCGCCGCGAAGTCGAGCAGGCGCGCCTCGTCGCCGAAGACGCGGGCCGCCGCGTAGCCGCGCGCGGCGCCGTCGTCGGCGACGAGCAGGACCGCGTCGGTCCGCTCGGCCTCCGCGGCGAAGGCGTCGCGCGACCAGGCGGCCGCGAACGGGCGCCGCGCGATCGCCGCGAGGTCGGCGGCGTCGAAGGAGCGCGCGGGCCTAACGACGATTCTTCTCATAGCCGGCCGGCTTCAGGTAGAACGGCTCGAACGGCGGCAGGTCGCGCGCGGCCAGGCGCCGGCGCGCGACGGAGGCGAGCTCGGCCGCCCCGACGTCGCTGAAGGCGACCGCCAGCCCGCGCGCCTCGGCCTCCGCCCGGACCCGCGGCCACTCGTCGGCCGGGGCCCACGCGGCGGCCCCGTCGGGGACCGGGCCTCGGCGCGTCCGCCGGAAGCGCTGGTGGTAGACCTCGCCCTTCCAGCCGGGCAGGGCCGCCAGGACGTCCCCTGGAGCGCCCTCCGCGCGCGCCTCGAGGCGCGACAGGGCCAGCGCCGGGACCCCGAGCCGGAAGCCCGCCGCCGCCGCGAAGGCGAGGCCGACGCGGATGCCGGTGAAGCGCCCGGGGCCCGCCGCGGCCGCGACCGCGTCGAGATCCTTCCACGATAGGCGCGCGCGCCGCAGGAGCCCCTCGACGGCGGGAAGAAGGGCCTCGTCGTGCGGCGTGCGCCCCGTGCGGCTCGCGCGCAGGACCCGGCCGCCGACGTCCAGCGCGGCGGTCAGGCCGTCGCCGGTCGCGTCCACCGCGAGGACGATCACCGCGCGCCCCGCCGGTCGCGCACCGCGACCCTGCGGCCGCCGCG
>JAGWRY010000451.1 GCA_028869495.1 Elusimicrobiota bacterium
CTGGAGCAGGTCCTCGTCGTCGAGGAGTTCTCCCGCGTCTGCGCCGGCATCGCGCTGGCCTTCGCCGCCACCGGCCTGGGCTCGCTGCCGATCATGCTGCTGGGCAGCGCCGAGCAGCGCGCGAAGTACATCCCGGACCTCGCCGCCGGCAAGAAACTGGCCGCGTTCTCCATCACCGAGCCCGGCGCCGGCTCCGACGCGACCGCGACCAAGACGACCGCGAAGCTCGACGGCGAGCACTACGTCCTCAACGGCGTGAAGAGCTTCGTCTCCAACGGCGAGGTCGCCGACACCTACGTCGTGTTCGCCAGCACCAACCCGGCCCGCGGCGCGCGCGGCGTCTCCGCGTTCATCGTGGAGAAGGGCACGCCCGGCTTCGGCTTCGGCAAGAAGGAGCACAAGATGGGCATCCGCGCCAACCCCACCTACGAGCTCTCCTTCCAGGACTGCCGCGTCCCGAAGAAGAACCTCCTGTACAAGGAGGGCTACGGGCTGTTCACCGCGCAGACCACCTTCGACTGCTCGCGCCCCGGCATCGCCGCGCAGGCGCTCGGCATCGCGCAGGGCGCGCTCGACGAGACGATCGCCTACATCCGCCAGCGCAAGCAGTTCGGACAGCCGATCTCCAGCTTCCAGGCCATCCAGCACATGATGGCCGACTGCGCGACCGGCATCGAGACCTCCCGCGCGCTCCTCTACGCGACGGCCCGCGCCATCGACAAGGCGATGAAGCCCGTCTACGAGAAGGCGATCGCCGACAACGCGATCGTCTACGACGTCATGCAGACGATGGACGTCAAGCGCTACACGAAGGAGTCGGCGATGGTGAAGTACTACGCCTCCGACGTGGCGATGAAGGTGACCACCGACTGCGTGCAGATGTGCGGCGGCATCGGCTTCATGGCCGACTTCCCCGTCGAGAAGTACATGCGCGACGCGAAGATCACCCAGATCTACGAAGGCACCAACCAGATCCAGCGCAACGAGGTCGCCGCGATGCTGATCAAGGAAGCCGCCTCGGCCGCCAAGGCCGAGCCGGTCGCGGCCTAAGGTGCGCGGCATGGAGGCCGACCGCGAGTTCCTGTCCTGCGGGCGCCGCCTGGCGGGCGGACCGGCCGGGGCGGACGTCCGCCGCGCCCTGCTCGGCAAGCCCCCGTCCTACGCGCCGGACCGCCCGTTCGACGCGCGGCACGTCGCGCTCGACCTCGACGTCGACCTGCGCCGCCGGAGCCTGGCCGGGACCTGCGCGACGACCGTGCGCGCGCGCCGCGCCGGCGTGCGCCGCCTGGACTTCGACGCCGTCGGGCTGAAGGTCTCCCGCGTCTCGGTCGACGGCCGCCCGGCGCGCTGGCGTCTCAAGGACGGCCGCCTGACGGTCTTCCTGCGCCGAGAGCTCACGCAGTCCGGCGAGTCGTCGGTCCTGGTCCGCTACCGCGTCGAGAACCCCGTCGCCGGCCTCCACTTCGTGAAGGACCCGGTCCAGATGTGGAGCCAGAGCCAGCCCGAGGACGCGCGGCGCTGGTTCCCGTGCCACGACGCCCCGCACGCGAAGGTCACCTCCGAGGTCCGCGCGCGCGTCCCGGCGGGCTTCCGCGCGGTCTCCAACGGCGTCCTGACCGGGCATTCCGCCGCGGGCGGGCGCGAGACCTGGCACTGGCGCATGGAGAGCCCGCACTCGATCTACCTGATCACGCTCGCCGTCGGGCGCTTCGCCGAGGTCGTCGAGGAGTGGGACGGCATCCCGGTCGTCTACTACTGCGAGAAGGGCCGCGAAGCCGACGCGCGCCGCGGCTTCGGCAAGACCGCGAAGGCGCTGAAGTTCTTCTCCGAGAAGACCGGCGTGCGCTACCCGTATCCCCGCTACGCGCAGGTCGCCGTCGCCGAGTACCCGGGCGGCATGGAGCATACGACCTGCACGACGCAGACCGACGCCTGCCTCGTCGACGCGCGCGCCGCGCGCGACCACGACCTGGACCTTCTCGTCGCCCACGAGCTCGCGCACCAGTGGTTCGGCGACCTGGTCACCTGCGCCGAGTGGCCTCACGCCTGGCTCAACGAGGGCTTCGCGACCTACTTCGAGGTCCTGTTCCAGGACCACGACAAGGGCCGCGACGAGGCCGACTACGAGCTCCTCGCCAACCTGCGCGCCTACCTCGACGAGGACTCGCACCGCTACCGCCGCGCGATCGTCTGCCGGACCTACCACAGCCCGGGCACGATCTTCGACCGCCATCTCTACGAGAAGGGGGCCTGGGTCCTGCACATGCTCCGCCGCGAGCTCGGCGACGAACTCTGGTGGAAGGCGATCGGCCACTATCTGCGCAAGCACCGCGACGGCTCCGTGCAGACCCAGGACCTCGTCGTCGCGATCGAGGAGGCGACCGGCCGCAGCCTGCAGGGCTTCTTCGACCAGTGGGTCTACCGCGCCGGCCATCCCGAGCTGCGCGCGCGCTGGTCCTACGACCCGAAGACCGGGCGCGGCTCGCTGTGGCTCCTGCAGACCCAGCCCGTCGACGACGCGCACCCCGCCTACCGCTTCCGCGCCCACGTGCGCGCGACCGGGCGCGGCTGGACGCGGGACTTCCACGAGGACGTCGCCGGCAAGGAGCACCGCTGGAGCTGGAAGCTCCCCGGCGAGCCGCTCGACGTCTCCTTCGACCCCGACTTCGTCCTCCTCAAGCGCCTGTCGCTGGCCAAGCCCGTCCCGATGTGGCTGCGCCAGCTCTCCCGCGCGCCGCACGCCGTCGCCCGCGCGCAGGCCGCCGAGCCCGTCGCCGCCTGGGGAGGAGAGCGCGCCGTCGCC
>JAGWRY010000049.1 GCA_028869495.1 Elusimicrobiota bacterium
CGGCGCTCGCCGCCGGGCGCCAGGCCCAGGCGGCGCGGAGCCTGCGCGCGCTCCGGACGCGCGGACGCGCGCCGCGAAAAGGTAGAATCGGCGCATGACCGCGGCCGAAACGGCGTCCGACTACACGCTCAACGAGTTGATGTGCGTGCTCGCCGCGCGCGAGATCAAGGACGGAGACGTCGTCTTCGTCGGCATCGGCCTGCCCAACCTCGCCTGCAACCTCGCGCGCGCGACCCACGCGCCGAACATGACGCTGATCTACGAGTCGGGCGCGGTCGGCGCGATCCCGGACCGCGTGCCCCCGTCGATCGGCGACCCCGCGCTGGTCACCGGCTCCCTGCAGGTCGCCTCGATGGCCGACATCTTCCAGTGCTTCCTGCAGAACGGCAAGATCGAGATCGGCTTCCTGGGCGGCGCGCAGGTGGACAAGCTCGGCCGCATCAACACGACGGTCGTCGGCCCCTACGACGCGCCGAAGGTCCGCCTGCCCGGCTCCGGCGGCGCCTCCGAGATCGCCGCCCACGCCAAGCGCGTGCTGATCGTGACCAAGCTGAACAAGCGCGCCTTCCCCGAGGCGGTGGACTTCGTGACCTCGAGCGGCAAGCGGGTCGCCAAGGTGATCACGAACATGGGCGTCCTCGAGCCCGGCCCGGACGGCGAGCTGGAACTGACCGCCCTGCACCGCGGCGTGACGTACGCGCAGGTCCAGGAGAACGTCGGCTGGAGGCTCCGCCGCCGCGAGCCGCTCTCCGAAACCCCGGCCCCGTCGGCGCGCGAGATCGAGCTCCTGCGCGTCAAGCTCGACCCCAAGCGCCTGCACATCAAGTAGCGGCGCCGCCTACCAGACGCGGCAGGTCTTCGCCGGCGCCATCGCCGCGCCCTCGGGGCAGGAGAAGGCCCGCCGGAACGGGCGGAAATCGGCGAGCGGCACGTCCGCCCGGGCGCGCTCCGGCGCGTGCTCGTTGACCTCGACCATGCGCTGGAGGTCGCGCACGGTGTCGTCGACGCAGAGCAGGCGCGCGAAGCTCAGGAAGAACCCCCTCTCCGTCCCCGCGGCGGCGCCCTCGCGGCGGCGGGCGCGCTCGAAGGCCGAGAAGGCGACGCGCAGGCCGCCGTTGTCGGCGATGTCCTCGTCGAGAGTGCGCGCGCCGTTCACGCGCAGGCTCCGGCCCGGGCGGTCCGGGTCGGGAGCGACGGCGAAGGCCGAGTACTGGCTCTCGAAGCAGGCCGCGCGCGCGCGGAAGGCCGCCGCGTCCGGCGGCGTCCACCAGTCCTGGAGCGCGCCGTCCGGGCCGTACAGGCGCCCGTGCGCGTCGAAGGCGTGCGTGATCTCGTGGCCGACGATCACGCCGAGGCCGCCGTAGTCGGCGGCCGCGCCGCCTCCGCCGCCGAACAGCGGCGGCTGGAGACTCCCCGCGGGCAGGAACAGCGCGTTGGCCAAGCGGCTGTAGCTCCCCCCGACGTCCCAAGCCCGGCGCCCCTGCCAGTCCGAGCGGCTCGCCCGCGTCCCGACGCGGCGCAGGCGCCGCGCGGCGAAGCGGCGCTCGCCGCGCATCGCGTCGCCGAGGACGTCGCCGCGCGAGACCGGGAACAGCCCGCCGCGCTCCGGCGGCGGCCCGCCGACCAGGACCTTCATCGCCTCGAGCTTGCGCAGGGCCGACCGCCGCGTCCTCGCGCTCAGCCAGGACGCGGCGCGCAGGTCGTCGGCCATCGCCGCCTTCAGGTCCGCGGCCAGCAGGCGCGCGGCCGCCTCCTTCGCCGGGGAGACGTAGCGGCGCGCGTAGAGGCGGCCCAGCGGTCCGGGCAGGAGGCGCGCGGTCAGGCTCGCGCAGACGTCGGTGCGGGACGGGGGCGCGCGCTGGCCCCTCAGCGTCCGCTCGAAGAAGGCGAAGTCCGTCTCGCGGAACGCGCGCGGCAGCAGGCGCGCGTAGCGGCGGACCAGCCGCGCGCGCAGGTAGGCCTTCAGGACGGGGAGCGGCGTCGCGCGCATGGCGGTGTCGAGGTCGCGGACGTAGCGCGGCAGGCCGAGCTCGACGGTCGGAGTCCGGGGCGCGCCGGCGGCGGCGCGGTAGGCGTTCCAGTCGAAGTCCGGCTGGCTCGCGGCGAACGCCGCCCAGGGCGTCTCCACGCCGGTCGCGCGCGGGTCGTCGCGCTCCTTCACGGTGCGCAGTTGGGACGCGTCGGCCAGGCGCGTCTCGAAGGCCAGGACCCCGTCCGCCTCGCGCGCGGCCCGCGCCGGCGGGTCGCCGAGCAGGCGCAGGACCGCGGCGAGATAGGCGCGGTAGGCCGCGCGCTCGCGGCGGTGCTCGGGGAGATAGTATTGCGCGGGCATCGCGAACCCCGGGGGCTCGATCACGGCGACCGTCCGCGCCGGGTCGTCGCTCGCGGGCGCCGGGACGAAGGAGAAGAAGACGCGCGCGCCGAGCGCGTGCAGGGCGGCCGTCGCGGCGGGGAGCTGCGGCTTCGCGTTGAGCGCCGCGATCGCGTCCAGCTCCGCCTGCAGGGCCCCGAGCCCCGCCGCTTCGATCGTGCCCGTGTCGAGGCAGGCCGCGTAGAGGCCGCCGAGCGCGCGCTCCGCGGGCGTCTTCTCCCCGCCCGGGCGGGCGGCGTCCGCGAGAAGGGCGCTCAGGCGCCGCGCGTTCTCGCGCCGGAGCAGCTGGGTCGGCGTCTCGTAGGACTCGTCCGGCGCCAGCGGATGCGCGCGCACCCAGTCCGCGCAGGCGTAGGCCTGGAAGTCGCGGCAGGGCGGCGAGACGGCCGCCGTCGTCGACGCGGCCCGCGCCGAGACGCCCGTCCCGGCGAGCGCCAGGAGCGCCGCCGCCCCCGCCGCCATCACCGCTTTCGGCCGACCGGGTAGAGGCTGACCTGGAACGTGACGTTCATGCCGGCAGGATAGCCCTCCTCCCGGGGAGACGCAAGGTCCCCGTCGCTGCCGCTCGAGCAAAATTGATAAAATCCCCGCCAGAGAGGATTTTTCATGGCGACCACGACCGACACCAAGCAGATCATCTATTCGCTCATCGACGTCGGGCGGATCCATCCGCCGAAGAAGCAGGTGCTCAAGGGCATCTACCTCAGCTTCTACTACGGCGCCAAGATCGGCGTGCTGGGCGACAACGGCTCGGGCAAGTCCACGCTCCTGCGCATCATGGCGGGCCAGGACGCCGAGTACACCGGGCAGATCACGCAGTCGAAGGGCTATCGCGTCGGCCTGCTCGAGCAGGAGCCGAAGCTCGACCCGGAGAAGACGGTCAAGGAGACGGTCTCCGAGGGCGTCGCCGAGACGATGAAGGTCCTCGAGGACTTCAACGCGATCAACGACAAGCTGGCCGACCCCGATCTCAAGCCCGAGGAGATGGAGAAGCTCCTCGAGAAGCAGGGCAAGCTGCAGGAGAAGATCGACGCGTCCAACGCCTGGGAGATCGACAACACGCTCGAGGTCGCGATGGACGCGCTGCGCTGCCCGCCGTCCGACCAGAAGTGCGGGACGCTGTCCGGCGGCGAGAAGCGCCGCGTGGCCCTGTGCCGGCTCCTCCTCAGCAAGCCCGACATCCTCCTCCTCGACGAGCCGACCAACCACCTCGACGCCGAGTCGGTCGAGTGGCTCGAGCATCACCTGCACGACTACGAGGGCACCGTCATCGCCGTCACCCACGACCGCTACTTCCTCGACAACGTCGCCGGCTGGATCCTCGAGCTCGACCGCGGCGAGGGCATCCCGTACAAGGGCAACTACGCGTCCTGGCTGGAGCAGAAGCAGGAGCGCCTCAAGCAGGAGGCCAAGGCCGAAGGGAAGATGCAGAAGGCCCTGGCCGAGGAGCTCGAGTGGGTCCGCGCCGGGACCAAGGGCCGCCAGGCCAAGTCCAAGGCGCGCCTGCAGGCGTACGACAAGATGCTCGCCGACTCGCAGAAGGAGAAGACCTACGAGGACCTCGAGATCTACATCCCGTCGGGGCCGCGCCTCGGCGACGTCGTGATCGAGGCGCAGGGCATCTCCAAGGCTTTCGGCGACAAGCTGCTCTACGAGAACCTCAGCTTCAAGCTCCCCCCGAACGGCATCGTCGGCGTCATCGGCCCGAACGGCGCCGGCAAGACGACGCTGTTCCGGATGATCACCGGGGCGGAGAAGCCCGACTCCGGGACCTTCAAGGTCGGCGAGACGGTCCAGCTCGGCTACGTGGACCAGAACCGCCAGCTCGACGGCGAGAAGAACGTCTGGGAGGTGATCTCCGACGGTCTCGACGTCGTGAAGCTGGGCAAGGCCGAGATGCCGTCGCGCGCCTACGTCGGGCGCTTCAACTTCGCGGGGCAGGACCAGCAGAAATTGGTCAAGAACCTTTCGGGCGGGGAACGGAACAGGGTTCACTTGGCCAAGATGCTCAAGGAAGGCGCCAACGTCCTGCTCCTCGACGAGCCGACCAACGACCTCGACGTCCACACTTTGCGCGCGCTCGAGGAGGCGATCGAGAAGTTCCCGGGCTGCGCCGTCGTGATCTCCCACGACCGCTGGTTCCTGGACCGCATCGCGACGCACATCCTCGCCTTCGAGGGCGACTCGCAGGTGGTCTGGTTCGAGGGCAACTACCAGGCCTACGAAGAGGACAAGAAGAAGCGTCTCGGCGACGTCGCTCCCAAGCGTCTCCACTACAAGAAGCTGACGCGCGGCTGAGGCGCTCCGCGTGAGGTTCGCGCTCGGCCGCCGCATCGACGTCGAGGTCCGACCCGCCTTCTGGTGGCTGGCGGGCCTGCTCGCCTTCGGCGCGGCCGGCGCGCTGTCGCGATTCCGGCCCGAGCCCGCGCTGATCTGGGTCGCCGTGGTCTTCCTGTCCGTGCTCGCCCACGAGCTCGGCCACGCCGGCGCGGCCCTGTCGCTCGGCGCCGCGCGCGCGCGCATCGCCCTGACCGGCTTCGGCGGCGAGACCCGCCACGACAAGGCGGGCGCGCTCTCGACCGCGCGCGAGTGCGCGATCACCGCCTGCGGGCCGTTGGCCGGCTTCGCGGCCGCGGGCCTCTCGTTCGCCCTCCTGCCCCGCCTGCCGGAGAAAAGCCCCGTCTTCTACTTCTTCATGGTCGCCTTCAACGCGAACCTGATCTGGAGCGCGCTGAACCTCGTCCCGGTCCCGCCGCTCGACGGCGGGCGCCTGTCGACCTTGGTCCTCGGCGCGCGCTGGGGCGCCGGCGGCCTGAAGGCGGCCCAGGGCGTCGGCGCCGTCGTCGCCGGCGTCCTGACCCTGGCGGCCGTGCTCGCGGGCAGCTACTTCACCGCCTTCGTCTTCGGCATGCTCGGCGTCGGCTGCGCGCAGACCCTGCGCGCCCTCTGGCGCCGGACCCCCGAGGACGACGACCCGGAGCTGAGGCGCGAATTCTCCGCGATCCAGGAGCTCCTGAAGGCGAACGCTCTCGACGAGGCCTCCCGGCGCTTGATCGCCCTGCGCCGCCGCGCGCGCGCCGGCGTCCTGCACGAGACCGCGACCGAACAGCTCGGCCGCGTCTTCGCCGCGACCGGCCAGCGCGGCGCCGCCTACGCGCTCCTCAAGGGCCTGCGCGGCCGCCTCGACTATCAGGGCCGGGGCCTGCTGATGCTGCTGGCCCAGGACTCCGGCGAGCACGAGGAGGCGCTGTCGCTCGGGCGTTCGCTCTTCAGCGAGCGCCGCGAGCCGGCCGTCGCGCTCGCCGTCGCCAGCTCCGCCGCGGCCCTCGGCGAGGACAAGGACGCGCTCGATTGGCTCGGCGCCGCCGCGCGCGGCGGACTGCGCGGCGCGGGCGCCGCGCTGGACGTCCCCGCGTTCGACCGCCTGCGCGGAAGGCCGGAATTCGAGCGCCTGCGCGGGGAGCTCGGCTGACGCCCCTTGCGCGCCGCCCCGAAGCCGCGGTAGCATGAAGCGTGACTGATCCTTCCGGGATGCGCGCGAACGGGCGCCGGGCGTGCGCCGGCGTCGTGCTGGTCGGGACCGGACGCCGTCCCGACGCCGACCTGACCCTCGACGCGATCGACGCCCTCGCCCGCTGCGACATCGCGCTCTGCGTCGGCCTCGACGGGGCGCTCCTGTCCCGCGCGCGCGCCTTCGCGCCGCGC
>JAGWRY010000452.1 GCA_028869495.1 Elusimicrobiota bacterium
AGAGGGCGCCCGCGCTCGTCGAGGACCCGCGCTCGGCCGCGCTCGGCGCCGGCGGGGGCGCAGGCGACGAGGCTCTCGCGCCCGAGGCGGTAGCGGACGCGCGCGGGCAGGGTCCGGGCGGCGAAGACGACGTCCGCGGGGCTCGGCGCTCTCATCGGGCGAAGTATAGCCCAAATTCGTAGAATGCTCCAGGTCCCCGTCCATGCGCCTCAGCCACCGCCTCGCGCTCCTGTTCGCGCTCTTCGGCTCCCTGCTGGTCGGCGGGCTCGTCGCCCTGCAGGTCGAGTCCGCGCGCGGCGAGGCCTACGCGCAGACCGAGCGCCTCGGCGCGATCGCGCTCGAGGCGATGCGGGCGCTGGTCCAGGTGCAGGCCCGGCGCGGACGCTACATCGAGCTGGGCCGCCGCTTCGGCGACCTCGTGCGCAAGGCCGGGATCGCGACGATCGTCGTGCGCGACCGCCGCGGGCGGCGTCTGGTCGGCCGCTCGGACGAGGCGAGCCTGCTGTCGCGCGCGCCGAAGCCGGGCCGCCCGCTCGCGGAGGTCGACGACGGGATCTACGACGTCGCCGCGCCGGTGGACCTGGGGCGGCGCGGGCGCGGGACTCTGGAGATCGGCTTCCGCACCGCGCGGCTCCAGCGGCGCCTGCGCGACGTCGCGGCCGAGGGCGTCGGGGCCGGGGTCGCGGGCTTCCTGGCGCTGGCGGTCGCGGCCTGGCTGATCGGGACGTTCGCCGGCGAGCGCATCGAGCGCGTCGTCGACCGGGTCGACGCGCTGTCGCGCGACCCGGAGTCCTTCCGTCCGCTGTCCGACGGCGGGCAGGGCGGGGCCGAGGTCTCGCGCCTGGTCCGCGCGTTCAACCGGATGGGCGCGAGCCTGAAGGCCGAGACGGCGCGGCGCCGCGAGCTCGAGGCCGAGAAGCGCGAGCTCTCCGCGATGCTCGTCCACGACCTGAAGACGCCGCTGACGGTGATCCGTTCCGGGATCGCGCTCCTCTCCGACGCGGCGACCCGCGAAGGCGGCCGGCGCGAGCACGCGCGGACCTTCGAGCTGCTCGAGATGTCGGCCCAGCGCCTCCAGCGCATGGTCGAGGATGTGCTGCAGCTGGCCAAGCTGGAAGAGCAATCGACGCTGCAACGCCTCGATAGGGTCGACCTGGCGGAGCTGGCGCGCGGCTGCGCGAAGGACTTCGCGCTGGTCGCGGCCGACCGCAAGCAGAGCCTCGCCCTGCGCCTGCCCCCCGACGCGCCGCCGCCGGTGCGCGGCGACCCGGCGCTCCTGCGCCGGGTGCTCGACAACCTGGTCCACAACGCGGTCGAGCACACGCCCGCCGGCGGGGCCGTCGCCATCGGCGTCGCGGCCCGCGGCGGCTCGGTCGAGGTCGAGGTCTGCGACTCGGGGCCCGGCGTGCCGCCCGAGGCGCGCGATCAGGTCTTCCGAAAGTTCTTCCAGAAGGACGTCAAGCGCCACGTCGGCAACGTCGGGCTGGGGCTGGCTCTCTGCGAGAAGGTGGTCTCGCGCCACGGCGGGACGATCGGGATCGGCGACGCGCAGCCGCGCGGGGCGCGCTTCTACTTCACCGTGCCCGCGGACGGGCCCGCTCCAACAGACGCCTGACCGAGCGCATCGGCAGGCCGACGACGTTGTCGCGGTCGCCGACGATCCGCGCGACGAGCGGGTCGTCGCGGTCCTGGATCGCGTAGGCGCCGGCCTTGTCCATGTGCTTGCCGGCCAGGCGCTTCAGGCGCTCCCGGTCGAGGCGGCGGGCGACGATCACGGACGCGGCGACGTCGACGTAGACCCGGCGGCCGACGACGAGGGCGACGCCGGTGTAGACCCTCTGCCGGCGCCCGGACTGCAGGACGAGCATGCGCTCGGCGTCGGCGCGGTCCTTCGGCTTGCCGAGGATCTCGCCGGCGCAGACGACGATCGTGTCGGCGCCGAGGACGGGGCGGCCCGGGAAGCGGCGCGCGACGTCGAGCGCCTTGCGCCGGGCGAGCAGGGCGACGAGGCGGCGCGGGCGCCTCTCGCGCGAGGCCTCGGAGACGCCGCTGGGCGCGACGGTGAAGCGCAGGCCGGCGGCGCGCAGGATCGCGCGGCGGCGCGGCGAGCCCGAGGCCAGGACGAGCCGGCCGCTCAGGTCAGCTGGTCGGCGTAGTCGCCCCACGCCTCGCTCCTCACGCGTTCGGCCGGCACGCCGGCGGCGCGCAGGCCCGCGCCGAGGCCGTTGACCAGGCCGGCCGGGCCGCACAGGTAGTAGACGGCCCCGGGGCCGCCGGCCGCGAGCACGCGCTCGGAGGTCCAGCGCCCGGTCTCGCCGTCCCAGCGCTCGCCGAGGCCGAGCTCGCCGGGGCGGGTGATCGTCGCGCGCACGTCGACCCCGGCGCGGCGCCAGGCGTCGTACTCGGCGCGGTACAGGAGGCGCGACGGGGTGCGCGCCGACGCGCGCAGGGCCAGGCGGGCGGCCGCGCCGCGGTCGAGGGCGTGGGCGATCATCGCCCGGAACGGGGCCAGGCCGGTGCCGCCCGAGACGAGGACGGCGCGCGCGGGCGAGCCGTCGTAGGTCCAGCGCCCGAACGGGCCGCGCGCGGCCAGGCCGCTCTCGGCGCCGGGGCGCAGGGCGCCGAGTCGGGCGCTGAACGCCCCGACCGTGCCGACGGTCAGCTCGAACCACTCGGCGGCGCGCGCTGGCGGCGAGCACAGCGAGTACGCGCGCCAGGTGCGCGGGTCGTCCTCGAAGTGCAGGAGCAGGAACTGGCCGGGGACGAACGCGAAGCCGGGCGGCGACGCGAAGCGGAAGGTGCGCACGTCCGGGCTCTCGGCCCGCGACGAGAGGAGCCGCGGCGCGAAGGCCGGGGACTTCGTCACCGGACCTGCTCCGAGAGCCAGGCGAGGTAGGGGCGCGACCCGGCGGCGACGGGCAGGGCGAGGAGCTCGGGGACCTCGTACGGGTGGTTCTTGCGGACCCAGCGCTCGAGCGCCGGCAGGCGCGCGGCGGTCGTCTTGATCACGAGCAGGGCCTCGGGGTCGCGGACGACCTTCCCCTTCCAGCGGTAGACGGAGGTCAGGCCCGGGACGACGTTGACGCAGGCGGCCAGGCGCCCGGCGACGAGGCCGCGCGCGAGGGCCTCGGCGCGGCGTCCGCGCGGGGCGGCGACGAGGACGACGCGGGCCGGCGGCGGCATCTCAGCGGTAGGTGACGGAGCCGACGACGTGCACCTTCAGCATGTTCGAGGCCTTGTGCTTGGCGGTGCCGCCGGCGGTCACCAAGGTGGTCTCGCCGTTCTTGACGAGGCCGTTCTTGAGCAGGATGCGCTCGCCGTAGGCGAGCATCTCGTCGGTGGACTTGCCGAGCGGGCAGATCATCGGGGTGATGCCCCAGTAGAGGGCGAGCTGGCTGTAGGTCGCCTTGAGAGGGGTCATCGCGATGATCGGGGCGCGCGGGCGGTACTTCGACATGATGCGCGCGGACCACCCGGTCATCGTGTAGACGACGACGACCTTGGAGCCGGTGACGTCGCAGGCGTCGTGGGCGGCGCGGGCCAGCGCGTGGGCGAAGCCGGTGTCCGGGGAGTCCTGCAGGCCGTGCGGGATGAACTTGTAGCGGAAGCTCGAGGCTTCGGCCTTGCGGATGATGTCGCTCATCACGGTGACGGTCTCGACGGGATACAGGCCGACGGCCGACTCGCCGGAGAGCATGACGACGTCGGCGCCGTCGTAGATGGCGTTGGCGACGTCGGAGGCCTCGGCGCGGGTCGGATGCGCGTGGCTGATCATGCTCTCGAGCATCTGGGTCGCGACGATCGAGAGCTTGCCGGCGTCGTTGGCCTTGCGCACCAGCATCTTCTGCAGGGCCGGGACCTCGGCGGCGGACAGCTCGACGGCGAGGTCGCCGCGGGCGACCATGATGCCGTCGGCGGCGTCGAGGATGCGGTCGATGTTCGCGATGGCGTCCGGGTGCTCGATCTTGGCGATCAGGCGGGTCGGCAGGCCGGCCTTCGCGATGACCTTGCGGGCGCGGAGGATGTCGTCGGGGCTGCGCACGAAGGACAGCGCGACGTGGTCGACGCCGAGGCGCAGGCCCATGTCGAGGTCGCGCAGGTCCTTGCGGGTCAGGGCCGGCAGGTCGATGTGGGCGCCGGGCAGGTTGATGCCCTTGTGCTCCTTCAGGGTGCCGCCGATGACGACCTCGCAGTCGACGTGGTCGGAGGCGATGCGCAGGACGGACAGGACGATCGAGCCGTCGTCGAGGCGCACCTCGGAGCCCTTCTTGACGCTCTGCGGCAGCTTCTTGAACGAGGTCGAGAACTCCTGCGCGGTGCCGGGCATGTCGTGGACGGAGATGCGGACCTTCGCGCCGTTCTTTAGGGCGATCGGCTCGCCGTTGCGCAGTCTTCCGACGCGCAGGCGCGGGCCCTGCAGGTCCATCACGATCGCGGTCGAGCGCCCGGAGGTGCGCGAGGCGCTGCGGATCAGTTCGACGTCGCGCTTCAGGTCGTCCATCGAGGCGTGCGAGCAGTTCAGGCGGAAGGCGTCGACGCCGGCCGCGACGAGGTCCAGCATCATGTCGGTCTTGGCGGAGACGGGGCCGAGGGTGGCGAGGATCTTGGTGCGCTTCGGCGCGGGCGCGCCGGAGGGCTGTCCGTTGGTGTTCATCGGTGAGAGAGTACCTTTTTGAGGGTCCGTCCGTCCGCGGGGGCGACGACGCCCCTCTCGGTCACGATCGCGGTCACGAGGCGGTGCGGGGTCACGTCGAAGGCGAAGTGGTGGGCGCGGGCGCCCTTCGGGGCGATCGGGGCGCCGAGGACGCTGACGACCTCGGCGCTCGAGCGCTCCTCGATCGGGATGCGCTCGCCGGTCGGGGTCTTCAGGTCCACGGTGGTGCTGGGGGCGACGACGTAGAACGGGATGCCGTGGTGCTTGGCCAGGATCGCGAGGCCGTAGGTCCCGATCTTGTTGCAGACGTCGGCGTTGGCGGCGATGCGGTCGGAGCCGACGATGACGGCGTCGATCTTGCGCGTCTTCATCAGGTGGGCGGCCATGTTGTCGGTGATCAGGGTCGCCGGGATGCCGGCCTGCATCAGCTCCCACAGGGTCAGGCGGCTGCCCTGGAGGTAGGGGCGGGTCTCGCACGGATACACGTGGGAGACCTTGCCGGTCAAGAACCCCGCGCGGATCATGCCGACGGCGGTGCCGATGCCGGCGGTGGCCAGCGCGCCGGCGTTGCAGTGGGTGATGACGCGCGATCCCTTCTTGAGGAGCTTGGCCCCCAGCAGGGCCATCGTCTCGTTGTAGGCGAGGTCGTCGCGGTAATACCGGACCGCCGCGGCGCTCATCCGCTTCGACAGCGACCTTTCGTCGCCGTTCCGGGCCACGGCGAGCATGTGGTCCAGGGCGTGCATCAGGTTCACGGCCGTCGGGCGGGCGCGACGCAGGACGGGCTCGGCGGCCAGCACGTCCTTCAGGCGGTTGCGGCGGGCGGCCAGGGCCATGCCGTAGGCGGCGGCGCAGCCGATCAGCGGGGCGCCGCGCAGGACCATGTCCTTGGTCGCCTTGGCGACGTCGGCGGCGGTGCGGCAGGAGACGTACTTGACGCGGCGGGGCAGGAGGCGCTGGTCCAGGACGTCCAGGCGGCTCCCCCGCCAGACGATGTGGCGGACCGGATCCTCGCGCAGGGACTTCGTCGTTTTGGTCATCTGTTGCGGGCTCCTCGGAAACGGGACGACCGCGGACGAGGGCGCTCCTCGTCCGCGGTCGTTCTCAGCTGCGGCGGACGGCGGCTCTTACGGGATGGACTCCATCACGCGCTTGAGCTGCTCCTCCGTCTTGCCCACGATCTCGACCGTCTTTTCGCGGCCGTTGGCGCCGCGAAGGATGCTGACGCGCTTGCCGGGAACCTCGAAGAACTCGGCGAGGTAATCCTTCAGCGCGACGTTGGCTTTCGCGTCCACGGCCGGGGCGGCGACCTTCACGCGGAGAACGCTGCCGATGCGGCTGACGACCTCGTTCTCGTCCGCGTTGGGGATGACTCGCACTTTCACGATCATGCTGGGGCCTCCAGTGATGCCGGACTAGGCTGCGAGAAAATCTGCGTGCCGATTCGAACGAGGTCGGCCCCCTCTTCCACCGCGATCTCGAAGTCGCGGCTCATGCCCATGTTCAATTTTCCGCCGGGCAGGCGGCGGTCGCGCAGCTCCCTCAGGAGCTTGAAGGCGGGGCGGGCCGCCTCGACCGGCTCGACGTCCGGCGCGATGCCCAGCAGTCCTTCGACCTTCAGGCGCGGGTACTTCTTCAAGGCCTCCAGCAGGCCCGGGAGCTCTTCGGGCGCGACCCCGAACTGGCTCTCCTTGTCGGTCAGCTTGACCTGGACCATGACGGGCAGGGGCGTCATCCCCTCCCGCGCGGCGTCCAGGGCGGCGGCGACGCGCTCGCTGTCCACGGAATCGACGGCGTCGAAGACCGTCGCGGCCTTCTTGGCCTTGTTGGTCTGCAGGTGGCCGATCAGCCTCCAGCGGACCTTGCCGGCCAGCTCCCCGAGCTCGGCCTTGCGGCGCTCGGCGTCCTGGACCCGGCTCTCGCCGGCCTCGGACACGAGGCCGGTCTCCAGAAGGGCCCGGACGTCGCCGAGCCCCGCGTACTTGGTGACCGCCACCAGCGTGACCGCGTCGGGGTCTCTTCCGGCCCGTTGGGCCGCGGCGCGCATGCGATAGCGGATTTTATTCAGATTGTCAATGAGCACCGGACGAGTCATTATATCACAGGCGAGAGTGAAATTACAAACGCCTGGGCCGAAGGGCCCAGCGGCGGCCCCTCCCCGGCGGCCCTGTCCATAAAAGGAAGCGCCCCTTTCGGGGCGCTTCGTGCGAACGGTCCGTCGGAAATGGCTTTTAGGCCTTCTCGATCGGGAAGTTCTTGTCCGTCCACTCCTTGATGCCGCCGAAGAGCTCCATGACCTTGAAGCCCTTGTGCGCGAGCTCCAGCGCCGCCTTCGGGGCCAGGCCGCAGGTGATGCTGCCGCAGTAGGTCACCAGGGTCTTGTCCTTCGGGAGCTTCGTCATCTTCGCGGCGAGCTCGGCCAGGGGCAGGTTCATCGCGCCCGGGATGTGGCCTTCCTTGTACTGATCGGCGCTGCGGACGTCCAGGACGAGGTAGCCCGGCGTCTTCTGGTCCATCATGTTCTTCAGCGTCCACGGCGTCATCTCGTAGTTCAGCTTGGCCTGGAAGTACTCGACGGCGGTCAGGCCCTTCTCGAGGGTCGCGGTCATGTTCACGCCTCCATGCGAAAGTTAGTCCGACGCCCTCACCCTAACAATCCTGCGCGCGCCGGTCAATGACCGCGGCGTCAAATCATCGTCAAGACCGCTCGCTACAGGCGCCGGACGATCAGGTGCAGCGCGAGCCAGGGCGCGGCCGCGTTCAGCGCGTGACCGAGGGTCCAGACCAGCAAGGGGACGCCGAGGACGGCGATCGCGGCGTCGGCCAGCAGTTCCCCCCGGGGCTCGGTCTTCCAGCGGCGATAGACGAGCACGGCGCAGAAGACGGGGGCCAGGAGGATGAGCGCGTTCATGGCGAGCATCGCGGCGGCGCCCACGAACTGCCAGGCGGCGTAAGGGTCGCGCGGCCGGACGTCAGAGGCGAGCATGCGCGCGTAGCCCATCGTGTAGTCGAAGAAGAGGGCGGCGAGACCGAAGGCGCCCAGCCCCAACTCGACCGCCGCCAGCCGGGTCAGCGGGCGCCTCAGCGAGGTCCGGAACGGGCTCACCATCCCGGCGGGAGCGCGGCGCGCACGCGCAGGTAGCCCGCGCCGCCCAGGAGCAGGATGACCCCGGCGAAGAGCGCCCAGCGCCGCCGCGCCTTCTTCTGAAAGGCGGCCAGGACGCCGGCGGCGAGGTAGACGGGCAGAGTCGCCCACAGGAGCGTCAGGTAGGCGGCGAAGGGATTCGCCCAGACGCGCGGTCCCAGGATCCAGGCGGAGGGCAGGCTCAGCGCGAGCGCGTAGCCGACGTACCATCCCGCGACGTACGGGCCCCAGCCCGGGAGGATGAAGGCGAGCGCGCCGAGGAACCAGAACACGAAGTAGATCGCGGCCGGCGCGAACGTCCAGTTCCAGCGCGACGGGACCACGGTCCCGAGGACGTCGCCCGCGCCTTTCCGCCGCCTCTTCGCCGCGCCCACGGGCGAAGTGTAGCGCCTAAATCGGCGGAACGCCAGCGCCGAGCGCCTTGAGGAACTCGGCCAGGCTTTCGTCCTCCGATCGCCCCGCCGTGTCCACCACGATCCTCTCGCGCGTCCAGGCCTCGTACTCGCGCCGCGCGACGTCGTCCCAGCGGGGCAGCTTGAGGCCGGGCACCGTGCTCTCGCGCGTCTCGACGCGCCTTCGATGCTCGCCCTGATCCGAGCAGATGACCTCGACGTTGACCGCGCGCGCCCCCGCCCGTGCCGCGACCTCCTCCCACTCCCGCCGCGTCAGCTCGATCGGATTGCACGAGTCCGCGACCACCGCGACCCCGACCCTGAGATTATCCTCCGCCACCCGATACGCCAGCCGATACCCCTCCCCCTGGACCTCGAACCGGCACAGATCCCTGAGCCCCTGCTCGACCGTATCGATCCTGACGTACGCCGCCCCGATCCGCCGCGCGAGCCCCCGCGCCAGCGTCGTCTTGCCCGCCCCGGGCAGCCCGGAGAAGATGTAGAGAGCAGTCATGCTATGAGTTGACGACCCCGAGCTGAAGATCGGTCAATCGGAGTTCTGTTTGGCCATCCAGGTGCACGGACATTTGCCGTTTTAACTCGGATCTTTCAGGAAGTATAGACCAGAGAAACTGACGCGTTTGAATGGAAGTGTTGTAGGCCCAGATGGCTATTGATGGATCGCGGAGGCATGTCTTTAGGCTTGATGCACGGCCCTTCGATGGCGCAATTATTTTTCGATTGATTAGTTGTTGAACGAGCTTATTCGGTTTTGGGTCGGACTCAAATAAATCAAAGCGTTCAGGTTGAAGATGCACGATTGAGTTTCTGATCCTGATTAGTAAAGTTAAGTCTTGGAAGGGCTGCGTGCCGCCATCCAGTTTTCTGTTTAAAAAAAGGAAGTGAGCAAGTTGTACTTGAGCAATTAAGGGCATCCGTTCTGTGCTTCCGATGAGGTGCGCGATGTCTGCGAGTGGGGAACCCCTCCCCGTGAGCTTGGCAGTTAGAACTATCTCATTAAAGAACCCTTCAACGCTTGTAGTTGCCAGCACGATGGAGACAAACGCTTCCTGGGAATTGCTTATTGATCGGAAGCATGCCTTACGAGATAGGTCCAGAAGAGTACCACTGTAGCTGACTATTGCCATCGCAGCCTCGCGTTGAGAGCGGGTACCGTCGGTTCGCGTTTTCGCTGATTTAGACGTCCTGTTGCGTAGGCGGCACGCTTGAAGTCGCATTTTGCGACTTCAAGTCGGAACAATTAAACCGAGGGTGGATGCCATCGCCATGCCCTGCGGAAGCCATGGCTTACCGCTTCAGCGACAGAGCTCGCGTAGAACTCTCCGGCTTTTGCGATACGCGTCTTGTCATATTGCTGATCCATCGGGAGGTGGTATATTCTTGAGGGCGCACCATCAGCTTCACGCCCGATATTGCATTTGATGATCGGGTATTTTTCGAGAGGGACAGATTCTTGGAATTCTACGCCCAACGCGGATGCGAAGGATTTTGCCATCGAGGAAAGCTTCGTTGACGTGATAAGGACTCCCCGTACGCCAGTTCCCCATTGGAGGTTATTCTCGATTGCGAATTTAACCGTAGTACCAAAGAGTTGCGCGATGTGCTTCTCGTGAATTTCTTTATGAGCCGCCCAGTATTTGCATTGAATGATTTTCACTTCGTCTTTGCTGCGGATGATTAGGTCTCTCCCCAAGTCTGAAAGTCCCTCCGAAATCCCGTGGTATTCGACGGAGTAGCCTTGTCGCTCGTAGCGATATCCGATGTACCTTTCGTAGTCGCGCCCGAGTTCCCAGGGCGATTTTTTCCGAGAGAGATAATGGTCGAGTGCGCGTTGGTTGCGGTCGCTGATTGATAACGAGCGGAATTCGCCTGGGGCGAGATACCGACTAACAGGGTCTTGGGATTCGTCGGTAAGATTATCCTTCCGGACCAGTTCGAGGAGCTCATCAAGGCTTACATCAATGTATTCGACGAGCCATGGGAATAGTTCTTCGTAATATTCGAGTCTCAGTCGCGCGACGTGGAATTCTTCCCGATATCTACGGCTTTGTGCAGCGATTTCTTTAACTTGTTGCGCCGCCGTTGGCGCTGGATGTTTTTTATTCGCGAGGTGTCGCCCCATCTCGAAGTCGAACATCGTCTCATATTGCGCCAACGCTCTTGCGAGCCAGGGGAGCTCCGCTGCCGCTTCGGAAATTATCTTGCGAGCCTCGTCATGATATTTTTGACGGAGAGCATCCTTCTGTTTGGCAAATCGCTCCTCCGCTTCGGCGAAGGTGTTTTTCTCATGCGCTTCCATCGCTGCATACGCGGCATTGATTTTTGACTGGCAATCGTCGGTAATTCGCGTGATTGTCTTATTTAGCTGAGCAATCACCTCGAGATTGCGTGTCTCGGTAGTCTTGTGCTCCTGTTGCATCCGCCGGACAGTCTTTACCGCCCGGCGTCCCTCTACGAACATCGCGATAAGGGTAATGATGCCGAATAGGATTATGCCGGCGGTAATTGGGTCCATGGCTGATTCATACGCAGTGTAGCGCTGGTGGCAATCGCTGTCCAGTATCGCCGCAAACGAAAGGCCCCCGGAGGTTTCCCTCCGGGGGCCTTCTTGCGTCTGTCCGAGGATCGGCGCGAGGCCGGTCCGCGGGTGATTAGTACATGTCGCCGCCGTGGTTGTGGCCGGCGCCGGCCATCGCGGGCTCCTTCTTCTCCGGGATGTCGGAGACGAGGACCTCGGTGGTCAGGATGGTGCCGACGATGGACACGGCGTTCTCCAGCGCGGTGCGGGTGACCTTCAGCGGGTCGACGACGCCGGCCTTGAAGAGGTCGACGTACTCGCCGTTGTCCGCGTTCAGGCCGATGCCGTTGCCGGAGGCCAGGATCTTCTGGACGACG
>JAGWRY010000453.1 GCA_028869495.1 Elusimicrobiota bacterium
CGCCTCGCGCGCGAGGCGCTGGCGCGCGGCGCGCGGACCCTGGGCCTCTCTCCGCGGCGGCTGGCCGCGCTCGCCGAGCCCTAGGGCTTCGCCCGCAGGTACTGCTTCGGCCAGGCCCCCTCGGCGCCCAGCGCCGCGGCCGCCCGCAGCGGCCAGGACGGCTCGCGCAGGAGCTGGCGCGCGAGCAGGACCGCGTCGGCGGCGCCCGAGGCGACGATCTCCTCGGCCTGCGCGGGCTCCGTGATCAGGCCGACCGCGCCGGTCGGCACGCCCGCCTCCCCGCGCACCGTCTTCGCGAACGGAACCTGGTAGCCGGGGCCGACCGGGACCTTCGCGTGCGGGACGAGCCCGCCGCTCGAGCAGTCGACGAAGTCGACGCCCGCGCTCTTCAGGCGCCGCGCGAGCGCGACCGTCTGCGCCAGGTCCCAGCCGCCCTCGACCCAGTCCGTCGCCGAGACGCGGGCCAGGAGCGGCAGGCGTTCGGGCCAGACGCGGCGGGCCGCCGCCGCGATCTCGACGGCCAGGCGCGCGCGTCCGTCGAAGGAGCCCCCGTAGGCGTCGGTCCGGCGGTTCGACAGGGGCGACAGGAACTCGTGGACGAGGTAGCCGTGCGCGAAGTGAAGTTCGATCGCCTCGAAGCCGGCCTCGAGGGCGCGCCGGGCGGCCGCCGCGAAGAGGTCCGGCAGGGCCGAGACCTCGGCCTGCGTCAGCGCGCGCGGCAGCGGCGAGCCCTGGTCGAACGGGACGGCCGACGGCGCGACCGGCGTCCAGCCCCCGTCCTCGGGCAGGACCGTCCCGTGCCCGCTCCAAGGCGCCGCCGTCGAGGCCTTGCGCCCCGCATGCGCGAGCTGGATCGCCGGCACCGCGCCCTGCGCCCTGACGAACCGCGCGACCGGCGCCCAGGCCTCGGCCTGCGCGTCGTTCCACAGCCCGGAGTCGGCCGGAGAGATCCGGCCCTCGGCCGCGACCGCGGTCGCCTCGGCGATCACGAGGCCCGCGCCGCCGGCGGCGCGCGCGCCCAGGTGCACGAGGTGCCATTCGTTCGCGAGGCCGTCGCGGCACGAGTACTGGCACATCGGCGAGACGAAGATCCGGTTGCGGCACACGACGCCGCGCAGCTTCAGCGGAGCGAACAGGGAGCTCATGCCCGGGATTCTACGAAAAAGTTAAATCGGTGCCTGACCCCTTTGTTAAAATGGGAGCATGAACGACATCGAGACGGGACGGGAGACGCTGAGGGTCGGGGACGGCACGGAGATGGCGGCCTATCGCGCGCGGCCGAAGGGCGCCGCGAAGGCGCCGGGCCTCCTGCTCCTGCAGGAGGCCTTCGGCGTCAACGCCTGGATCCGGGCCGTCGCCGAGCGCTTCGCGCGCGAGGGCTGGTCCGTGCTGGCCCCCGAGCTTTTCCACCGCACCGCGCCGGGCTTCGAGGGGAGCTACGGCGACTTCGCGGCCGTCCAGCCCCACCTGCAGGCGCTGACCGCCGACGGGATGGCGGCCGACCTGCGCGCGGCGCACGCCCGGCTCGAGCAGAGCGGCTCCGCCGGCGACGTCTGCGCCGTCGGCTTCTGCATGGGCGGGCGCGCGGCCTTCCTCGCCGACGCGGTCCTGCCGCTGAAGGCGGCGGTCTCGTTCTACGGGGCGGGCATCGCGCCGGCCCTCCTCGACCGCGCGCCGTCGCTGTCGGGACCGATCCTGCTGATCTGGGGCGGCCGGGACAAGCACATCCCGCCGGAGACGACCGCGGCCGTCTCGGCCGCGCTGCGCGCGGCCGGCAAGAGCTTCGCCGCCGCCGAATTCTCCGACGGCGACCACGGCTTCTTCTGCGACGCCCGCCCCACCTACCACGCCCCGTCGGCCGTGCGCGCCTGGGCGCTGACGCTGGCCTTCCTGAAGACGCGCGGCGGATGAGCCCCTCGGCGGACGGGGTCGGCGAAAACCGCCTCGCCTTCATGCTCCGCGCGCTCAAGTACCGCAACTACCGCCTGTTCTTCGGCGGGCAGATCGTCTCGCTCGTCGGCAACTGGATGACGATGGTCGCGACGAGCTGGCTCGTCTACCGCCTGACGGGCTCGGCCTGGACGCTCGGCGTCGTCGGCTTCGCCGGTCAGTTCCCGTCCTTCCTGCTGGCGCCGTTCGCCGGGATCTTCGTCGACCGCGTCGACAAGCACCGCCTGCTCGTGACGACGCAGACGCTGGCGATGCTGCAGTCGTTCTCGCTGGCCGCGCTGACCCTGAGCGGGCGGATCACGATCCCGCTGCTGATCCTGCTCTCCGCCGCCGACGGCGTGATCAACGCCTTCGACATGCCCTGCCGCCAGGCCTTCGTCGTCGAGATGATCGAAAAGAAGGAGGATCTCGGCAACGCGATCGCGCTGAACTCGTCGATGGTCAACGCGTCCCGCCTGATCGGGCCGGCGATCGGCGGGGTCGTGATCGCGCTGGCCGGCGAGGGCTGGTGCTTCTTCCTGGACGGCGCGAGCTTCCTCGCGGTGATCGCGGCGCTCCTCGCGATGCGCGTCGCCAAGCGCGCCCCGAAGCCGCGTCACGCGGGCGGGGCGCTGGCCGAGCTGCGCGAGGGCTGGGACTACGTGACCGGCTCCGCACCGATCCGGAGCATCATCCTCCTGCTGGCGCTGGTCAGCCTCGTCGGCTTCCCGTACTCGGTCCTGCTCCCGATCTTCGCGGGGCGCATCCTCGGCGGCGGCCCGCACACGCTGGGCCTGCTGATGAGCGCGTCCGCCTGCGGCGCGCTCGCCGGCGCGCTGTGGCTCGCCTCGCGGCGCACGGTGCTCGGACTCGGGCGGATGATCCCGGTCTCCGCCGCGCTCTTCGGCGCCGGGCTGATCGGCTTCGCGCTGTCGAAGGCGCTGTGGCTGTCGGCCCTTCTGCTCGTCCCGGTCGGCGTCGGCTTCATGATCCAGATCGCGGGAAGCAACACGATCGTGCAGACGATCGTCGACGACGACAAGCGCGGGCGCGCGATGAGCTTCTTCATGATGGCCTTCCTGGGCACCGCGCCGCTGGGGAGCCTGCTGGCCGGAAGCCTCGCCCAGCGCTTCGGCGCCCCGCGCACCCTCGTCGCCGGCGGGCTGTGCTGCCTGGCCGGCGCGGCCTGGTTCGCGCGCCGGCTCGGCGAGATCCGCCGCGCGATCCGGCCGATCTACGCGCGCCTCGGGATCCTGCCGCCGCTCGTCGAGGCGGTCCGCGACGCGGGGACGCTGAGCGTCGAGGGCCGTGAGTAGGCCGCGCGCGTCAGCGCGCGGGGCAGCTGATGCTGACGCTGCTGCCGGCCGCGGTGCTGGCCACGAAGCAGGTGTTCCCCTGGTAGCGGACCAGGTAGATCTCCGTGTCCGGACTGCGCGCGATCATCGGCAGGGGCGCGGGCGCGGCGGGAGCGGCCGCCTCGGCCGCCCGCGCGCGGACGGAGAGGCTCGCGGCGACGGCCGCGGCGGAGGCCAGCAGGGAGACGGCGCAGGCGAGGACGAGGAGCTTTTCTTTCATGCGGGCAGTCTAGCCCAATGACCCCGCGCTGTCAACGCGCGGGCGCCCGGCGGTCCTCGGCGGACTCCTTCAGCCGCGCCGAGACCGCGTCCATCGCCTCGCGCGACGCCTCGTCGGCCGCCGCGGACTCGTCCTCGCCCTGCGCCGACGCGGTCGCGCTCCACAGGACCTCGCCGGACGCGTCGACCAGCCGCGCCGACAGGCCGAAGTTCGCCGGCACGGCCTGGACGGACGGGACCCACTGGCTCGTCGTCGTCGTCGCGTAGCCGGTCACGACGTTCGAGATCGTCGTGGTCCGGGTGTCCTTCGAACGGGTCGTGCTGATGACGCGGCCGTAGACCGGGTCGGTTTGCTCCTGCGGGACGTCGACCATCACCGTCTGCGCGCCGGGCGGCGAGTAGGCGGTCACGGCCCCGGAGACGACCGCGTCGGCCCCGGACGCGCCGGACGCGTCGACGACGCGGTAGCCGGCGGCGAGCAGGTACTTCTCGAAGGCGGCCGCCGCGATCTCCCCCGTGCCGGGCGCTCCCGGATAGTCCGCGAAGCCCTCCAGCGCGACGGTCCGCACGCGCGCCGGGTCGTAGGACGAGCTGACGACGACCGAGGCCGTCGTCGCGCAGGCGGCCAGCGCCGCCGCCAGCACGGGGAGCAGGACGGCGCGCGCGCTCGGCTTCATCGCTCGGGCTCCTCGGCCTGCGCGCGCCGGGCGGCCTCCGCCAGCTGGTCCGGCGTCAGCCGCCCCTTGAGCCGCGCGAGAGCGCGCTCGGCCGCGCGGTCCCCGCGCGCCGCGGCCCGCGCGTACCACGCGTAGGCGGCGACGAGGTCCGGCTTCGTCCCCCGCCCCGTCTCGTAGAGACGCCCGAGCCGGTACTGCGCGTACGCGCCGCCGTGGCGCGCCGCCCGCGAGAACCATTTGAAGGCCTCGGCCGGGTCGCGCGCGACGCCGCGCCCGCCCTCGTAGACGACCGCGAGGTTGCCCTCGGCGAACGGGACGCCTTGGTCGGCCGCGGCCCGGTACCAGCGCGCGGCCTCCTTCAGGTCGCGCCGGACGCCCAGCCCGTGCTCGTACAGGTAGGCGAGGTTGTTCTGCGCGTACGGGTTGCCCGCCGCGGCGGCCTTCCGATAGAACGCGACGGCCTTCGCGAGGTTCTTGCGGACTCCGCTGCCGCGGAAATAGGCGTTGCCGAGATTGCTCCAGGCGACGGCTCCCTCCGGCCCCTTCGCGGCCGCCGCCTTCTCGAACCAGGCGAAGGCCTGCGCGTCGTCGCGCGGCACGCCGCGCCCGGTCGAATAGAGGAAGCCCAGGTTGTTCTGCGCCGCGGCGTCGCCCGCCTCGGCGGCCTTGCGGTACCAGGCGGCGGCCGCGGCGAGGTCCTCCGGGACCCCGCGCCCGCGCTCGTACAGGAGGCCGAGCACGTACTGCGCCCGGACGTCGCCCTCCTCGGCCGCCTGCGTCAGGAGGGCGGCGGCCTTCGCGTAGTCGCCCGCCTCGTAGGCGGCGCGCGCCTGGGCGCGCGGACTTCCCGGAGACGGCGGAGCCGCGGCGGCCAGGGCGGCGGCGAAGACGGCGGCGAGCAGGCTTCTCATGGCGTCCCTCCGCAGGTTAGACGTCTCCAGCCACTGAAATGAGCCTCGGCGCGGCGCGAGAAAGGAAGACGAGCGCCCGGCGCGAAGGCTCGGCGGCGACCCGCGCCGCGCGTATGAGCCGGATGTAATGCGCCCGAAAGGCGTCCTTCGCCCGCGCGCGCTACCCTGGACGGGCATCCCGGCCGGATCCTCCGGATCGGGGAGCAAAATGGCATTCTGAGAGCGTCATGCGGGCGAAGAACGCGGCCCTGCTGGACCGGCTGTTCCGATTGGGCGTCCTCTACAAGGTCGTCGACGGAGCGGCTCAGTTCGTCGGCGGCGCGCTGTACTGGCGCTCGCGGCCCGGCCTGCTGTCGCGCTGGGCACGGATCCTCACCCGCGACGAGCTCTCCGAGGACCCCCACGACTATTTCGCCACCCACCTGCGGACCTGGGCGGCGCATCTCGGACGCCACGGGCACGTCCTCCTCACAGCCTATCTGCTGATCCACGGGCTGATTCAGATTTTTCTCGGCGTCGCCCTTCTGCGCGACCGGCTCTGGGCCTACCCATGGGCGGCCGTCATTTTGACGGCGTTCGCCGCCTATCTGCTCTACGGGCTGACGCTGAGCTTCTCTCCGGCCGCGCTCGCGCTCTGCTTGATCGACGCCGGGATCATCGCGCTTCTGATCTGGGAATACCGACGCCGCACCCTCCCCGTCAGCCGCGCTCACGCCGTCAAATCCGCCGCGACCGTCTCCGGGAGGCACTGATGAATTCGAAGCGTCCGATTCTCGCGATCGCCGCCGTCCTGACCCTGGCGGCTTCCGCCTTCGCCGCGCATTCGCGCTCGCGCCGCTGGCGCGTCGAGAAGACCTGGCGCGTCGGCGGACCGGGCCGCTGGGACTACGTCACGACGGACTCCGCGCACGGCCTCGTTTACGTCACGCGGCAGACCCACACTCTGGCTCTCGACGCCGAGACGGGCAGGACGATCGCCGACATCCCGGGCCAGCAGGGCAGTCACGGCGTCGCCCTCGTCCCCTCGGCGGGACGCGGCTTCATCACCGACGGCAAGGCCGGCGACGTCGTCGTCTTCGATCTCAAGACGCATCGCGTCCTGGGCCGCGTGCGCACGGAGGCAGACTCGGACGGCATCGTCTATGACCCCGCCACGGGAGAAGTCCTCGTGGTCTCCGGCAACGGCCATGCCCTGATCCCGCTCGCGTCCGGCGTCGACCTCAAGACCGACGCCGCGGGCGAGCCTCTCGACCTCGGCGGCAAGCCGGAGTTCCTCGCGGTCGACGGAAAAGGCCGGGCCTACGTGAACCTGGTCGACAAGGACGAGGTGGCCGTCGTCGACACTCGGGCCATGAAGGTCGTCGCGCGCTGGCCGACGGCTCCCGGCGGCAACCCGACCGGCCTGGCCATCGATCCCGCGGGGCGGCACCTGTTCATCGGCTGCCGCAAGCCGGCCGAGATGATCGTGATGAACGCCGATACCGGCAAGGTGCTGGCGGCCCTGCCCATCGGCCGGGGCGTGGACGCGACGGTCTTCGACGGCCGCACGGCTTTCGCCAGCAGCGGCGACGGCACGCTGACCGCGGTCCGCGAGATGCGGCCAGGGAAGTTCGCGGTCGTTCAGGTCCTCAAGACCCTGCGGGGCGCCCGAACGATGGGAGTCGACGAGCGCTTGAGACGGATCTACCTGCCCGCCGCGCTCTTCGGCGCGAAAAAGAACGCGCGGGGCTGGCCGATCCCGCGGCCAGGGACTTTCCGCGTCGTCGTCGTCGGGAAGTAGAGGCCGCGAAAACATGACGCCGACGCTCCGCAGGCTCTCCCCGCCGAGGACATGGCGGCGGCACTCAGCCGCGCTCGCCGCGATTCTCCCTCTCCTCGCGGCTCCGCCGGCGCGGGCGCAGTACGTGCCCCCGCGCGTCTCCGTCGTGTCCCTGCCGCAGACCGGGCGTCACGGCGGTCTGGAGCCGGGGCAGGTTTTCGTCGGAGACTGCCGCGGCGTCATCACAAAGCTAAACGGCGTCCAGATCGAGGAGCTCGCCGTCGTCCGCCTGACGGCTTACACGCCCTGGTATGTCAGCGTCGAGCGCGTCGCCCGCGACAAGGCGGGCGAGTTGGGGGCCAACTGCCTGACGAAAATCTCCACCTGGGGCGCGGGCTCCTATCCGTTCACCGTCTCCTACGACGCCTTCCGCATCACGCGCCAATGGGGGTTCGGCCTGCGCGCGCCCTGGTTCCCGGTGTCGAAGAAGGAACTGGCCGAGGCGGCTTCACCGGCCACGCCCGTTTCCGCCGCGCCCGCAGCAACGGCGTCGCCCGCGTCTCTCCCCGGCGCCGCCGCGGCGACGGGGGCGTCTCCGGCCCAACCCGACGTGCCGCTCTGGACCAGCGGGAACTTCGTTTTCCGCTTCGTGCTCGGTCTGGACACCGCGAAGTTCACTCCCGCCGTCTGGCAGGACGTCCAGCAGGACTTCAAGGAATACTTCCCGGCCGCGCAATACGCCCGTTTGCTGGACGCCCATGCACGCGGCGGACGCATTCTGGTCGACTTCAAGAATTTGACGATCACGGAAGTTCCCGCGGCCCGTCGATAGGACGATCATATGCTACGCTGGGGCGCATGGCGTTGATCGAACTGGCGGGAATCCGGCGCGATTACCGCGTCGGCGGCCAGGCCCTGCCCGTCCTCAAGGGGATCGACTTGACGGTCGAAGAGGGCGAGTTCCTCGCGATCATGGGGCCCTCCGGCTCGGGCAAGTCCACGCTGATGCAGATCCTGGGCCTGCTCGACCGCCCGACCGCCGGCGGCTACCGCCTGCTCGGGCGCGACGTGACGCGCCTCTCCGACGACGAAGGCGCCGCCCTGCGCTCGCGGACGATCGGCTTCGTCTTCCAGATGTTCAACCTCCTGCCGCGGACCAGCGCGCTCGACAACGTCGGCCTGCCGATGATCTACGCGGGCCTGCCCGGGCGCCGCGAGCGCGCGGCCGAGCTCCTGCGCCGCGTCGGCCTCGGCGACCGGCTCGACCACGCGCCGAACCAGCTCTCCGGCGGCCAGCAGCAGCGCGTCGCGATCGCGCGGGCCCTGGTCAACAGCCCGCGCCTGATCTTCGCCGACGAGCCGACCGGCAACCTCGCTTCGGATCAGGCCGGCGAGATCCTGGGGCTCCTCGCTTCGCTGAATCACGACGGGATCACGGTCGTGATGGTGACCCACGAGCCCGACATCGCGGCGCACGCGCGGCGCGTGCTGAGCCTCAAGGACGGCCGCGTCGTCTCGGACGAGCGCCGCGCGGCGGCCGCGCTCCCGGCCGCGCGCCGCGCCGCC
>JAGWRY010000454.1 GCA_028869495.1 Elusimicrobiota bacterium
AGCAGGATGACGAGGGTGAAGCTCTCCTTGAACATCTGGAGGATGTGGATGTCGGCCATGGTTTCTCCTTGATGGCTCCGGGTGCGGACGGCGGTCCTACGGCCCCGTCGGCGCGGACGCGCCCGGCGTCATCCCGGGCAGGTCCGGCGCGGGCGCCGCGGCTCCGCGGCCGCGCCGTCCCTGCCCGGGATGTCCCCGGACGCGTCCGCCCCGACGGGCCCGTAAGCCGCCGTCCGCTTTCGATCCAAAGGAGAAACCATGGCCGACATCCACATCCTCCAGATGTTCAAGGAGAGCTTCACCCTCGTCATCCTGCTCTTCCTGTCGGTGCTGTCGATCACGTTCGCGCTCGAGCGCTGGTGGTACTTCCGCACCGCCTCGGGCAGGGCCGACGACATCCTCGGCGGCGTGCGCAAGCAGCTCGAGGGGGGCAAGGTCGACGCGGCGGTCGCCTGGTGCCAGAAGCACCCGTCGTCGGTCGCGCAGGTGGTCGCCTACGGGCTGATGCACGCGGGGCGCTCGCGCAAGGACCTCGAGGAGCTGATGGGCTCGAAGCTCAAGGAGGAGCGCATGAAGTTCGAGCGCTACCTGGCGATCCTGGGAACCCTCGGCAACATCGCGCCGTTCATCGGCCTGTTCGGCACGGTCGTCGGCATCATCCGCGCGTTCCGCGACCTGGCGGCGTCGGGGACCGGCGGGCCGTCGGTCGTCGCGGCGGGCATCGCCGAGGCGCTGGTCTCGACGGCGGCCGGGCTGATCGTCGCGATCCCGGCGGCGGTCCTCTACAACTATTTCATGGGGCGCCTGAAGCGGCAGACGGTCGAGATGGAGGTCGCGAGCACGCGCCTGACCGTGATGCTCGGCGCGAAGTAAGGGGGAATCGGTGGCGGTCACCGGCCAGAACGACGACGAGCCGATCACGGCGATCAACGTCACGCCCTTGGTCGACGTGTGCCTGGTCCTCGTCATCATCTTCATGGCCGTCGCGCCGATGGCGATCACGCTCGGCATCAAGGTCCTCGAGTCGCGCTCGTCGACGGCGAAGGGCAAGGCCTCGGTCAGCGAGAACGTGCAGGTCAAGGTCGCGCTCGACGGCTCGATCACGGTCAACGGGGTCAAGACCGACGGCCTGACCTTCCGGCGCGTGCTCGTCGACGCGCTCGCGCGCAGCAAGGACCGGATGGTGATCGTGTCGGCCGACGCGCGCAACAAGGTCGGACTGATCGTCGACGTCCTCGACCAGTCGAAGCAGCTCGGCGCGCAGAAGCTCGCGCTGATGAAGGCGGGAGGCGCCTGATGGCCGGGGCGAGCTCGAACGACGACGGCCCGATCGTCAACATCAACATCACGCCGCTGGTCGACGTGTGCCTGGTCCTCGTCATCATCTTCATGGTGACCGCGCCGATGTTCTCGGAGCCGGCGCTGAAGGTGGACCTGCCGAAGGCGCACACGCGCGAAGGCGAGGAGAAGGACAAGGTCACGCTGACGCTCTCGAAGGACGGCCGGTACGCGGTCGACTACGAGAAGTTCTCCGACATGGACAAGCTCGAGGCCGCGCTCAAGCTCAAGCTCGCCGAGAGCCAGTCGAAGCTCGTCGTCCTGCGCGCGGACAAGGACGCCGACTACGGGCCGCTGACCGAGCTGATGGCGCGCGCGAAGGACGCCGGAGCGCTGTCGATGACGATCGCGACGGAGCAGGAGAAATGAGCCCGGACGCGGCGCGGGGGAGGCTGCCGGCGTGGGCGATCGTCTCGATCGCCTTCCACGCGGGGCTCCTCGCGCTCTTCTTCGGCATGACCCGCGAGGCGCCGAAGCAGGCCGCGCAGGTCGTCGAGGGGGTCAGCCTCCTGCTTCCGTCGGCCCAGCCGCGGCCTGCCGAGGCGGCGCCCAAGCCGAAGCCCCTGTCCACGTTCGACTTCCTGAAGCTGGCCCTGCCGACGATCCCGCGCGCGGCGGCGCCCGAGCAGATGAGCCTGAAGCTGCCGGAGGAGAAACTGCATCTGGCCGAGGCGCCGAAGCTGCAGGACCGCGCGCATCGCGACCTGGGGCCCAAGCTCAAGGCGCTGGACCTTTCGCACGCGCGCACGGCGCCGGAGGACCTGAGCGTCAAGTTTCACGACCGCCGCCAGGCGGAGGCCGCGCTGGCCGCCCTGCCGCGCCTGGAGGACGTCGGGCAGAGGCGCGTCGCGAACCTGCCGCAGGCGCTGAAGCTCGAGGAGCGCCGCCGCGAGGCCGTCTCCCAGATCGGCCTGCCGTCGGCGGACCTCCCGGAGACGTCCCGCCGCCGCGGGCTCGAGGCCGCGCAGGCCCTGCAGGACGCCGCGCCGCCGCCCGAGGAGCGGCGCTCCGCGCTCTCGTCGCTCCTGCCGTCGAGCCCGATCGGCCTCTCCGACCGCCCGCAGGCGGCGCCGAAGCCGGACGCGCTCTCCGCGCCGGTCCCGAAGATCGAGCGGCGGCGCGCGAAGATCGCGGCCGCGTCCGCGCCGAAGGCCGTCGACATCGAGGGCCCGCTCGCCGACCGCCGCGTGACCGCCTACCGGGTCCCGCCCTTCCCGGACTGGCTGAAGAACCGCGGGATCCTGGAGGCCGACGTGCGCATCCGCTTCACCGTCGACGAGACCGGCGCCGTGCGGCCGGGGATGCGGGTCGTCTCGACGTCCGGCGACTCGCGCCTCGACCAGGTCGCGATGGACTCTTTGAAGAACTGGCGCTTCGAGCCCAAGCCGGGCGCGGGCGTCGAGTGGGGCGTCATCACCTTCCGCTTCGTCCTGGAGTGAACATGAGAAACGCGATCGTCGCCGTGCTGCTGCTCGCCGCCTCGGCCGGAGCCCGCGCGCAGGACCAGGGCTCGGCTCCGGCGCAGGACCCGTCCGCCTCGAGCGGGCCGGTCAGCGGCGGACTGCCGACCGAGATCGTCATCAAGTCGAACGGCGCGAAGGTGACGGACAAGAAGCCGCCGCTCAACATCAACGTGGACCCGTTCGAGACGATCCGCCCGGACCTGAAGCCCGACGAGAGCCTGCTGCTGGCCGTCTCGCCGCTGACCGTCTCCTGGCGCCGCACGCACCCGGAGTTCCTGCTGGACGAGCGCGTGATCCAGCCCTGGCGCACGACGTTCAGCGCCAAGCCCGGCATCCTGTTTCGCGTGCGCCAGCAGATGTCCGACGCCCTCGGCGAGCTGCCGCCCGAGAAGGAGCTGCGCCGCTGGTCGTGGAGCCTCGCGATCGCCGACGAGGAGGGCCGCGTCTTCCACCACTACGAGGGCCAGGGCGAACCGCCGAAGACGCTGGTCTGGAGCGGGCAGAACGACCAGGGTGAGTGGATCCGCGCGGGCCGCTCGTATTCGCCGGTCTACACCTTCACCAGCCCCGACGGCTCCCCGCGCACCCGCGTCGGGGCGCCGCTGGACTTCAAGGGGATCGTCCACCAGGAGGACACCGGCCTGCACATCAGCCTGGACTCGTCGGTCCTCTTCGGCCCGGCGCGCACCGGGACCTCCCTGCAGGACCCGGCCGGCGCCGGCCTCCTGCGCGGGGCCGCCGACCTGATCAAGCGCCGCTACTCGGGCATCCCGATCGCGGTGCGCGTCTACGCGAACACCCAGGAGCTCGGGCAGACCCAGGCCCAGGCGGTCCAGGACTTCCTGCTGGCCCAGCTGATGCTGCCGGTCCGACAGATCTCGACCGACGCGGCGCGCGCGCCGTTCAGCGACCAGCGCGTCGAGGTCGTCCTGCTCAACCGCTGAGCGCGGCCGTCGCGTTGCGAGCTCGCCGGGCGCCCGCCCGGCGGGCCCGCCGCGGAGTGGAAAAGCGGGGGGCAAAAGCGCTAGGATGAGGCGTCGCCGGCGGCACGCCGGCCCGGAGGACCTTATATCATGGCGACCAAAGTCGGCATCAACGGTTTCGGACGCATCGGACGGCTCGTCCTGCGCGCGGGGCTCAAGAACCCGGACCTTCAGTTCGTCGCGATCAACGATCTGACGGACGCGAAGACGAACGCGCACCTCTTCAAGTACGACTCGACGTTCGGCCCTTACCCGGGCACGGTCAAGGCGGTCGGCAGCGACCTGGAGATCGACGGCCGGCTGATCAAGGTCTTCGCCGAGAAGGACCCGGCGAACCTGCCGTGGGCCTCGGCCGGCGTCGACATCGTGATCGAGTCGACGGGCCTCTTCACCGAGGCCGAGAAGGCCAAGGGGCACCTGAAGGGCGGCGCGAAGAAGGTCGTGATCTCGGCCCCGGCCAAGGGCGAGGACATCACGATCTGCATGGGGATCAACGACGAGCTCTACGACGCGGCCAAGCACCACGTGATCTCGAACGCGTCGTGCACGACGAACTGCCTGGCGCCGGTCGCGAAGGTCCTCGACGAGTCCTTCGGCGTCAAGTACGGCTACATGACGACGGTCCACTCCTACACGAACGACCAGAACCTGCTCGACCAGCGCCACAAGGACCTGCGCCGCGCGCGCGCGGCCGCGGTCAGCATGATCCCGTCCTCGACGGGAGCCGCGAAGGCGATCGGCCTGGTCCTGCCGAAGCTGAAGGGCAAGCTCTCGGGCATGGCGGTCCGCGTGCCGACCCCGGACGGCTCGCTCGTCGACCTGACCGCGATGGTCGACAAGCCGGTCACGAAGGAGCAGGTCAACGAGGCCTTCCGGAAGGCCGCCGCGGCCGGCAAGCTCAAGGGCATCCTCTACTACAACGAGGACCCGATCGTGTCGCGCGACATCGTCGGCAACCAGCACAGCTCGATCTTCGACGCGACGCTGACCGAGGTCGTCGACGGGCACATGGTCAAGGCCTTCGCCTGGTACGACAACGAGTGGGGCTACTCGAACCGCGTCGTCGACCTCGCCGCCCACATCGCGAAGAAGGTCGGCGTCGCCGCCTGAGCCTTTGAAGAAGAAGCACGCGACCGTCATCGGCGTGCCCCTCGACTACGGGGCCTCGAAGCGGGGCGCCTCGGGCGGCCCCGCGGCCGTGCGCCGCGCGGGCCTCGTCGAGGGCCTCGAGGCGCTGGACCTGGAGGTCGCCGACGCCGGCGACCTCGCGGTGCCGAAGGTCGCCAAGGAGGCCAAGGGCCGGCTCAAGAACGGCCCGGCGATCCTGAAGGTCTGCCGCGCGCTCGAGAAGCAGACCTACGAGGCCGTCGCCAACGGCTCGACGCCGATCACGCTCGGCGGCGACCACAGCCTGGCGGTCGGCTCGGTGTCCGGCGTCGCGCGCGCGCTGCGCGACAAGGGACGCAAGGCCGGCCTGATCTGGGTCGACGCGCACGCCGACATGAACACCCCGGAGACCTCGCCGACCGGCAACGTGCACGGGATGCCCTTGGCGCACCTGCTCGGCATGGGGCACGCGGGCTTCTCGCGCCTCGGCGGCTTCTCGCCGAAGGTGGACCCGCGCAACGTGGTCCTCCTCGGCGTGCGCGACGTGGACCGCGCGGAGGCCGTCAACATCCGCAAGTCCGGCATCCGAGTCTTCTCGATGCAGGAGATCGACCGCTTCGGCATGGGCGTCGTCACCGAGCAGGCGATCGACATGGCCAGCGACGGCACCGCCGGCTTCCACGTCAGCTTCGACATCGACTCGGTGGACCCGGGCAACGCGCCCGGCACCGGCACGATCAAGCGCGGCGGGCTGACCTACCGCGAGAGCCACCTGTTCATGGAGCTCGTCGCCGACTCGGAGCGCATGGTCGGGCTCGACCTCGTCGAGGTCAACCCGCTCGAGGACACGCAGAACGCGACCGCCGTCCTCGCCTCCGAGCTCATCGCCTCGGCGATGGGCAAGAACATCTACTAAGCAAGGACCGTCCCCATGACCGAGAAGCCCGCCCTGAAGCTCAAGCGCCTGCAGGACCTCCAGTTCCGCGGCAAGCGCGTGCTCGCCCGCGTCGACTACAACGTGCCGATGAAGGGGAGCCGGATCGAGGACGACGCGCGCATCCGCGCGACCCTGCCGACCCTCGAGGCGCTGATCGCGGGCGGCGCGAAGGTCGTGCTGATCTCGCACCTCGGCCGCCCGAAGGGCAAGGCGGATCCGAAGTACACGCTGAAGCCCGCCGCCGAGGCGCTGGCGAAGCTCCTGAAGAAGCCCGTCGCCTTCGCGCCCGACTGCGTCGGTCCCGAGGCCGAGAAGGCCGTCGCCGCGCTCAAGTCCGGCGGCGTGCTCCTGCTCGAGAACCTGCGCTTCCACGCCGAGGAGGAGGCCAACGACCCGGCCTTCGCGAAGGCCTTGGCCAAGCACGGCGACCTGTTCATCCAGGACGCGTTCGGCGCCCTGCACCGCGCGCACGCGTCGACGGCGGGGGTGACCCGGCTCCTGCCGGGCGCGATCGGCTTCCTCGTGCAGAAGGAGCTCGAGTTCCTGGACCGCGCGATCGGCAACCCGACGCGGCCCTTCCTGGCGATCATCGGCGGCGCGAAGGTCTCCGACAAGCTGCTGGTCCTCGACAAGCTGCTCGAGCGCGTGGACGCGCTGCTGATCGGCGGCGGGATGGCCTACACCTTCCTCGCCGCGCAGGGGATCAACATCGGCAAGTCGCTCCTCGAGAAGGACCAGATCGACGCCGCGAAGGCGGTGATCGAAAAAGCCTACAACAAGAAGGTCGAGTGCCTTCTCCCCGCCGACCACGTCGCCGTGCGCGAGATCAAGCCCGACGCCGAGATCGTCGTCACCCAGGCGATGTCGATCCCGTCGGACCTGATCGGCGTGGACATCGGCCCGCACACGATCGAGTTCTTCGACGAGCACGTCGCCAAGGCCAAGACGATCTTCTGGAACGGCCCGATGGGGATCTTCGAGATCCCGGCCTTCGCC
This sequence comes from Elusimicrobiota bacterium, assembly GCA_028869495.1. Classification (GTDB taxonomy): domain Bacteria; phylum Elusimicrobiota; class Elusimicrobia; order UBA1565; family UBA9628; genus GWA2-66-18. The sequence goes on from JAGWRY010000454.1 coordinate 6,825, forward strand.
GACGGCAGCCTCGCCGTCGCCAAGGCGATGGCCGAGGCGACCAAGGGCGGCGCGACGACGATCGTCGGCGGGGGGGACAGCCTGTCCGTCCTCAAGAAGGCGGGCCTCGCCGACCGGATGAGCCACTGCTCGACGGGCGGGGGGGCCAGCCTCGAGCTCCTCGAGGGCAAGGTCCTGCCCGGCCTGGCCGCGCTGGCGTCCTAGGACCCGAAAAGGGTATAATCGCTCTCCCATGTACCACTTCGTGATGGCGATCCACGTGCTGGCCTGCCTGGCCATGATCCTGGTCGTGCTCCTGCAGACCGGCAAGGGCGCGGGCCTGCAGGTCTTCGGCGGCGGCGGCGACTCGCTGATCACGACGCCGACCGGCTCCAGCTTCATGAAGAAGTTCACGGCGGGCCTCGCCGCGACCTTCGCGCTGACCTCGCTTTTCCTGACCCTCCTTCAGAGCCGCAGCGGCATGTCGAGCGTGACCTCCGAGGCTCCGGCGCCCATCGAGGCCGAGGCGCCCCCGGCCGCCGCCGCGGCGCCGGCGGC
>JAGWRY010000455.1 GCA_028869495.1 Elusimicrobiota bacterium
GCCGCGGGACGAGGGGGAGTCCCTGCTCGTCGGCGCCCGCGACCGCGAGGCCCTGTCGGCCGCGCTCGCCGAGCTCGACGCCGCGCGCGCGGCCGCCGCCGCGGAGCCTCTCGCCTGGGAGGACCGCGCGGCCGCGCACCTACGCGAGGCGCACGCGCGTCTCGGCGCCGTCCTCGGCGACGGGGCGCCCGACGAGGTTCTGCGCGCCGTCTTCTCCCGCTTCTGCGTGGGCAAGTGAGGCATCGACGATGACGAAGAGCTCGAGGAAGAAAAAGCGGGACGCGGCCCCGAAGGCCCCGGAGCCGCGCCGCACGCCGGTCGAGGAGATCTCGCCCGAGCAGCAGATCGTCGGCGCGCCGCTGCTCGGCAAGGTCGCCGCCTACGACGCGAAGGCGCGCGAGATGACGCTCCCGCTCGAGGAGCCGCTGACCGTCGGCGACGCCCTGCGCGTCAAGGGCCGCGCGACCGATCTGACCCAGCGCGTCGAGCGCCTGCGCGTCGGCGGCCGCGCCGTGCAGAGCGCGCTGGCCGGAGAGACCGCGCAGGTCGAGACCGCCGACCGCGTGCGCCCCGGCGACGCCGTCTACAAGATCCGTCCCGCCTGATGGCCGACCGCGGCGCGCGGCGGGGACTGCGGATCGATTCGCCCGGAGGCGTGCTCGCCCTGCTGCTGGCGGTCAACATCCTGAACTACGTCGACCGCCAGGTCGTCTACGCGCTCCTGCCGCTGATCCAGCGCGACCTCCGCCTCAACGACGCGCAGGCCGGCAGCCTCGCGTCCGCGTTCATGGTCGTCTACATGCTGGCCGCCCCGCCGATCGCCTGGCGGGCCGATACCAGGGGCCGCAAGCCGTGGATCGCCGGCGGCGTCGCGCTGTGGAGCGCGGCGACCGGCGCCGCGGGCCTGGCCTGGAGCTACCTGAGCCTGTTCGCGTCGCGCGCCGCGGTCGGCGTCGGCGAGGCCTGCTACGGCGCGATCTCGCCGTCGTTCGTCGCCGAGCGCTTCCCGCCGGAGCGGCGCAGCCGGGCGCTCGCGATCTTCTCGATGGCGATCCCGGTCGGCTCCGCGATCGGCTACGCGGGCGGCGGCCTGGCCGGCCAGGCCCTCGGCTGGCGGCACGCGTTCTGGCTCGTCGGCCTGCCGGGCTTGGCGCTGTCGGCGCTCTGCCTTCTGCTGCCCGCCGACCCGCCGCACGAGCGCACGCCCGGCGCCGCGGCCGGCTACCGCGAGGTCTGGGCCGTGCCGACCTTCCGCCTCGTCACCTTCGCCGGCGCGGCGATGACCTTCTCCCTCGGCGGCTTCGCGGTCTGGATGCCGTCCTTCCTGCACCGGACCTGGGGCCTCGGCGTCGCGCGCGCCGGGACCTACTTCGGCGCGGTCACCGTCCTGTCGGGCCTGCTCGGCAGCCTCGCCGGAGGCTGGATCGCCGACTTTCTGCGCCCGCGCACCGCGCACGCGGACCTGATCGTCTCCGGCGCCGGCCTCTTGGCCGGCATGCCGCTGGCCGCCGCCGCCCTGCTCGCGCCCTCCCTGCCGCTGACGCTCGGCGCGCTCTTCGCGGCCGAGACCCTGCTCTTCCTGAACATGGGGCCGCTGAACGCCGCGATCGTCGCGGTGACGCGCCTCGAGACGCGCTCGATGGCCTTCGCGGCCAACATCCTCGTCATCCACCTGCTCGGAGACGCGGCCTCGCCCGCGATCCTCGGCTGGGCGTCCGACCGCTGGGGGCTGACGCGCGC
>JAGWRY010000456.1 GCA_028869495.1 Elusimicrobiota bacterium
CTGCGCGCCGAGTCGCCGGCGCGGGCCTCCGCGGCCGCGGCGGCCGCTCTGGCCGCCGAGCTTCGCCCCGGCCGGAATAGGTAGAATCCCTCCGATGAAGCCCGCGGGAGTCCGAGGGGGAGCGTTGCGCGCGGTCGGACGGGTCCTGCACTCGATCCTCCGGGTGCTCGGCGCGCTCTTCGTCGTCGCGGTCCTGGCCGCGGTCGGGCTCGGCGTCTACGCGTACCGCACCTTCAGTCCGGAGAACGCGCGCGCGCTGGCCGTCGGCCAGCTGACGGACCTTCTGAGCCGCCAGGTCTCGATCAACCGCCTCGTGCTGAGCCCGCGCGGGTTCAAGGTGCTCGGCCTGCGCGTGCGCGACAAGCGCCCGGGGGCGGCGGACCTGGTCGACTGCGACTCGGCGCTGGTGACGGTGGACCTCGGCGCTCTCCTGCGGCGGCGCCTGCAGATCGACGCGGTGGTCCTGCAGTCTCCGCGGATCTCCCTGCGGCGCGACCCCGACGGCCGCTGGGCCCTGAACGGCATCCTCGGCCGGCGCGGCTCCGGGTCGGGCTCGTCGCTCCTGCCGGCGGCGCTGGCCTCGGCGCAGACGGTGGTCCGCGGCGGGACCCTGCTCGTCGACGACGAGAAGAACGGGAACAAGGTCGCGCTGAAGGACCTGTCCCTGCGCGTCGACGGCTTCGCGCCGGACAAGCCGTTCGCGGTCGAGGCCTCGTTCTCGAGCGAGGAGACGCTCGGCGGGCGCACGCTGGAGGCGGCGGTCGCGGCGTCGGGGCGCGTGGACCTGGCCGGCCTGAACTGGTCGAGCGCGACGGCGACGGCGGACCGCTTCAGCGTCGACCTGCAGGGGATCCCGTTCACCGGGCGCGCGACGCTGTCGTCGTTCCTGCCGCCGCGCCTCGACGTCCGCGTCGCGTCGCCGGCGATCGGGCCGGCCGGCTGGAAGAGCCTGCTCGGGCGCGACGTCGCGCTGTCCCTGCCGCCGGTCCGCTGGTCGGCGCAGGGCTGGTTCCCGGCCCTCGGGATGCTGGAGGTCGACACGATCACGGCGCGCACGCCGGCCGGCGAGGCCTACGCGACCGGCCTCCTCGACTTCGAGGCGGACTCGCCGACGCTGAGCGTCGAGGCTTGGACCGACGGGGCCGACCTCGCGCGGGCCGCGTCCTGGTCGCCGTCGTGGGCGAAGCGGCGCCTGACCGGGCGCGCGAGCGGGCGCATCTCGGTCACCGGCTGGTGGGGCCGCCTGCAGGCGCGCGACGGCAGCCTCAGCCTGCGGGACTTCGGCGCGTCGTGGGGGCGGCGGAAGCTCTCGGGCGCGGACGTCGACGCGACGGCCTCCGACGAGTTCTCGCGCGTGACGGCGACCGCGTCGAAGGGCCGCGTCGAGGCGCTGGGCGACGTCTTCTCCGACGTCGCGCTCGCGCTGTCGATCAAGGACCAGAACCTGTCGCTCGACCGGCTGTCCCTGCGCTGGGCCGGCTCGAACATCCGCGTGCGCGGGCGCGTCGAGCACCTGTCGAAGCCGAAGCAGGTCGTCCTGTCGGCGACGGCCGACAAGATCGACTGGGAGTCCGCCGCCCGCCTGGTCGCGGACTTCCGCGCGGCGCTCTCGTCGGGGACGGCGCGCGCGGGCGGGGACTCCTCCGGCGACCGCCCGTGGCTGAGGACCTTCAAGTACGCGATCCCGCGCGGCTTCCCGGACACGGCCGGGCACGTCCACGTCGGCGAGATCTCGCACCCGGACTTCACGTGCCGGAACTTCGACGCGGTGTGGACCCTGCGCGGGGTGACGCCGGCGCTCGACAAGGTCAACGGCGAGGCGCGCCTGCGCTTCGGGCCCGGGCAGGTCAAGGACATCCCGGCGGTGCAGAACGCGAACCAATTCCTGCGCGTCGTCTTCCTGCCGTTCGTCTTCATGCACAAGATGAACAGCCTGTCGGTGTTCAGCGCGGGCACCGCGTATCCGAAGTCGCTGGGCTTCCGCCTGATCGACGGCGAGTACGGCGCGTCGAAGGGCGTCGTGACGACGCGCTACTTCCACCTCGACAGCGACCAGCTCGTCGCCTACGCGCAGGGGACCGCGGACTTCGCGCGCGAGAAGGTGGACATGAACATCCTGACCCGGCTGACCGGCTACCGCGGGACCCTGCCCGAGTGGTGGGTCGACGAGGAGGGCCGCCCGGCGATCGGCTTCCGCGTCGCCGGCGACATCAACTCGCCGGACCTTCAGCCGCGCTTCAAGAAGATCGGCGCGCACGAGATCGAGGACGACGTCGCCGCGGCGCGCGCGCGGTCGCGGGCGCGCTTCCAGGCGCTCGAGACGCGCCTGAAACGGCTCGAGTCGAAATGAGGAGGCGTTCATGAGACTGGACAAGACGGAGGTCCTCGGGCTCCTGCAGGAGCACGGGGCGGTCGCGAGCGGGCACTTCCGCCTCGCGTCGGGCCTGCACACGCCGATCTACCTGCAGACGGCGCTGGTCCTGCAGTACCCGCACGTCGCGCAGAAGATCGCGCGCGCGCTGGCGGCGAAGTTCGCCGCGCCGGTCGACGTCGTGATCTCGACCGGGATGAGCTCGGTCGTGCTCGGGCAGGAGGTCGCTCGGGTCAAGAAGGCGCGCGCGATCTTCACCGAGCGCTCGTCCGGCGCGATGGCCTTCCGCCGCGACTTCAAGCTCGAGCGCGGGGAACGCGCGCTCGTCGTCGTCGACGTGCTGACGACCGGCCGCGCGAACGCGGAGGTCGTCGCGCTCGCGCAGGCCTACGGCGCGCGCGTCGTCGGCGTCGGCGCGATGGTCGACCGCTCGTCGGCGCCGCTGTGCCTGGGAGTGCCGGCGCGCAGCCTGGTCTCCTACCCCCTGCAGGCCGCGCCGCCGGACTCCTGCCCGCAGTGCGAGGCCGGGGTTCCCTTGTCGGCGCGCCGCCGCGAGCTCGAGGGCGGCCCGGACGGCGAGTGAGGCGCGCGTGAGCGGAGGCGGGAAGGGCCGCACGGCCCTGCGGGCGCTGCTCGTCTGCCAGGCGGTCCTGGTGGCGGGGCTGACGCTGTCCTTCCCGTTTTTGACGCTGTACCTGCACGAGGAGCGCGGCCTGCCGATGGGGCTGACCGGCGCGGCGATCGGCCTGACGGTGGCCGCGGCGGCGCTCGGCCAGGGCCTCGGCGGAGAGCTGTCGGACCTGGTCGGCTGCAAGCGCGTGATGGAGGGGGCGGTCGCGGGGCGCGCGGTCTTCACGGCGGCGCTGGCCTGGGCGGTGTGGCGGGGCTGGCCGGTCGCCGCGGTCGTGAGCCTGAGCGCGCTGTCCGGCTTCGCCGGGAACTTCTACGGGCCCGCGGTGCGGGCCTGGATCGCCCACGAGCACGCGCCGGGCGGGCGCGTGCGCGCGTACGGGCTCCTGCGCGTCGCGACGAACGCCTCGTGGGCGGTCGGGCCGGCGGCCGGAGGCCTGCTCGCGCGCTGGTCGTACGGGTTCATGTTCGCGGCGACGGCCGCGGTCTGCGCGGCGGGACTGGCGCTCCTGGTCTGGGCGGTGCCGCGCGCGCCGGCGGCGCGCGCGCAGGGCGGCTGGGACTGGGGGGCACTCGCGTCCCTGCGGCGGGACCGGCGCTTCGTGGAGCTCTGCGCGCTGACCGCGGCGATCGCCTGCGTGATGGGCCAGCTGGTGGCGCCGCTGTCCGCGCACGCCTCGGCGCACGCGGCCCTGAGCGACGCGCAGATCGGCCTGCTCTTCACGGTGAACGGGGCGCTGGTGGTCGCGCTCCAGCACGCGGCCACGCGCGCGGCCTCGCGCTGGCGGCTCAGCGCCGTCTCCGCCGCGGGCTGCCTGTTCTACGCGGCGGGCTACGCGTGGGTGGGCTTCGCGGGCGGCTGGGGAGGGCTGGCGGCCGGCGTGGGCGTGGTGACGCTGGGCGAGATCGCGGTCTCGCCCTGCCTGCCCGCGCTGACGGCGAACCTGGCGCCGGAGCGCGAGCGCGGGCGCTACCTGGGGATGTTCGGGCTGTCGTGGACGCTGGGCAACGCGATGGGACCGCTGCTGGGAGGCTACGGCTTCCAGTGGGCGGGGACGCGCTGGATCCCGGCGCCGTGGCTGGCGGTCGGAGCGCTGGCGCTGGCGTCGGGCTACGGATTCAAGCGGCTCGGGCGCAGCCTGACCGCGATCGAAGAAGGACTTGAACCGGCACTGGAGGCCGCATGATCGAACGCTACACCCGCCCCGCGATGGGGAAGATCTGGTCGGACGAGCACCGCCTGCGGGCGATGCTGCGCATCGAGGAGGAGCTGCTGAAGGCCCTGGCTCCCGAGAAGGGCATCCCCGAGAAGGAGCTCAAGGCCCTGCGGAAGCTGATGGACCAGTCGCTGCTGGAGGCCGCGCGGCGCAAGGAGTCCACCGCGGGCCACGAGGTGATCGGCATGCTCTCCGCCGTCGCCGGGGAGCTCAAGAAGCAGGCCCCCAAGGTGGACCGCTACCTGCACTACGGGATGACCTCCTCCGACGTCCTCGACACCGCGACCGCCCTCCAGCTGCGCGACGCCGCGGGCCTGCTGATCGAGGGCTGGGAGGCCGTGGCCGGCCGCCTGAAGTCGCTCGCCAAGAAGCACGAGCGCACCTGGATGGTGGGGCGCACGCACGGCATCCACGCCGAGCCGATCACCTTCGGCATCAAGGCCGCCGGCTGGCACGCCGAGGCCCTGCGCAATCTGCGCCGCCTGCGCGCCGCGCGCGAGACGATCTCCTACGGCAAGGTCTCCGGCGCGGTGGGCGCCTTCAGCCAGCTCTCCCCGGAGGTCGAGGCCCGCGTGCTGGACGCCCTGGACCTGCGCCCGGAGCCCGTCTCCACGCAGGTGGTCCCGCGCGACCGCCACGCGGAGTACTTCCACGCGCTGGTCCTCTCGGCCTGCGCGATCGAGCGCGTGGCGCTGGAGATCCGCCACCTGCAGAAGACCGACACCCTGGAGCTGGAGGAGCCGTTCACCGAGAGCCAGAAGGGCTCCTCGGCCATGCCCCACAAGCGCAACCCGATCCTCTCCGAGAACCTGTGCGGCCTGGCGCGCCTGATCCGCTCGCACGAGAGCGCGGTGACCGAGAACTGCGCGCTGTGGCACGAGCGCGACATCTCCCACTCGTCCAACGAGCGGATCATCTTCCCCGACGCGCACATCGCGCTGGACTTCATGCTCCACCGCCTGGCGGGCCTCTTGGCCGGCCTGCAGGTCTACCCGGAGCGCATGAAGAAGAACCTGGAGGCCTCCAACGGCCTGGTCTTCTCGCAGAAGGTCCTGCTGCGGCTCATCGACGCGGGCCTGGGACGCCTGGACGCCTACGACCTGGTCCAGCGCAACGCGATGAAGACCTGGAAGGGGGCGGGGACCCTGCGCCAGACCCTGGGCGCCGACCCCGAGATCGCCAAGCGCCTGAGTCCCAAGGAGCTCGACGCCTGCTTCTCGCTCGAGCCCTACGGCGCGTCCGCGCGCGAGATCCTCAAGCGCGGCGGCTGTCTGTGAGCGCGGCGAGGTCGGAGGCCCCGGCGCCCTCGCCGCGCGCCCGTCTCCCGCGGTCTTGACGCCGTCGCGTGCGATTGTCTAAAAAAATAGACACATTTTAAGAAGGCCGTCTAAGATCGCGCGGGGAGGTCAGCGACCGCCGGCGGCGCAGGCGTCGAAGACGGCGCCGCTCTCCAGGGGCTTGAGGTCCGAGCAGTCGATCGCGTGGGCCTGGAGCGCGCTGGTCAGGCGGCCGGTGGAGAGCTCGCACTCGGTCAGCTCGGCGCAGATGTCGCAGTCCTGGTGGTAGTAGTAGGCGGCGGTCTTGGTGAGCAGGACCAGGCCGGTGCCGGCGGACAGGAAGCCGGTCTCCGGGCGGCGGTGGGCGCCGCGCTTGGGGGCGGCCAGGGCGGCGCGGGACCAGTCGGCGCTCTCGCAGGCCGCGAGCTCCGGGTAGAGCGGCTTGGCGGCGTTGCGCAAGGTCGCGCGGGCCGCGGCGACCGGGTCGCCGGAGGCCAGCGCCGCGTTGGAGACGCCCTGCGCGCGCTCGGTCCAGCGGGAGCCGTCCCAGAGCAGGACCTCGGAGGAGGACGCGCCCTCGTCGGTGACGATCACCAGGGCGTCGCCGTCGGCGGCGCGGTAGGTGCGCTCGGAATAGGGGGGGAGGTAGTCGTTGCGGCCGGCGCGGCGGCAGCCGGCGTAGGCGAAGACGCGGGTCCGTCCGTCCAGCGTCAGCTCGAAGGAGGTCTCCAGCTCCGCGGCGTCCGGGCAGCGCGCGGCGGACGCGGCGCGGGCCTCGGCGTAGGCGGCGCCCAGCGCGGAGCGGGCGTC
>JAGWRY010000457.1 GCA_028869495.1 Elusimicrobiota bacterium
CCGGCGCGCCCATTCCGCCGGCGTCCGCGCGCCGCCCGCGGGCGCCTTGAGCACGCGCAGGCGCGCGCCGCCGCCGGGCGGGGACGAGACCGCCCCGCCCGGAGCGTCCGCGTCGAGCGTCCAGCCCGCGGGGAAGTCGATGCGCCAGCGCCCGCGCGGGTGCTCGTACTTCTGGGCCGAGGCCGCCGCGGCGCCCCCGGCCGCCAGCAGGAGCGCCGCGAGGCTAGACCGGAGCCAGCTCGTCGAGTCCATAGATCTCCGCGTACGTCCCCCAGACGCCCTCGCAGTCCTGCGCGCGCCGGCACTCGCCGCAGCGGGGCCCCCGCCTCTTCAGCTCGCTCTTCTTGCGCTCCTGCCAGACGAAGCGATCGCCGCGCCCGCCGTCGGCCGACGGGATGCTGACGTCGTTGTCGGGATCGAGCGTCGCCTCGTCGAGATGGCGGTCGGCGAGCGTCTCGGCCAGGCGCGGCGAGATCCCGGCCCAGCGCAGGACGCAGCGCGGGACGCCGCCGAAGCTCAGGCGCAGGCCGACGCGGCGCTCGTTGAACGCGATCGCCCGGACGATGCGCGGGGCCGCCTCGCGGTAGCTCGGCACCCATGCGCGCCAGCCGCGCAGCAGGTCGTCGGGCCAGATGAAGTTGAAGCGCACGTCGGCGACGCCGAGGCCTTTCGCGAAGAGCAGGTACTCGTTCATCTCCTCCAGGTTCTGCCGGTTGAGCACCGGGTTCAGCGAGACGCCGTCGCGCAGCGCGCCGCGCGCGCGCCAGGCCAGCATGTGGCCGAGCCCGGCGACCTTGCGCGCGTGGTTGCCGGGCACCCGCGTCATCACGCCGTCCTCGATCTCGGGACGGTGGCTGTGCAGGGACACGGTCACGCGGGTCAGCCCCGCCGCGACGAGCCGCGCGCAGAAGGCCGCGTCCGACAGGCGCGTGCCGTTCGTGCACAGCGAGACGCGCGCGTAGCCGAGGGAGCGCGCGCAGGCGACGGCCTCCTCGATCCACGGGTAGGCGGTCGGCTCCCCGCCGAGGAAGCCGACCGCGCCGCAGCCGCGCGCGCGGAAAGCCGCGAGCTCTCCCTTGACCCGCGCGAGCGGCGTCCACGGGGCCTTCGCGTCGCGCTGGTCGCCGCTGACGCAGAACGGACAGCGGTTGTTGCACAGGTCGCCGAGCTTGATCTCGACGCGCCGCTCGCCGTTCACGCGGTCCTCCCGGCGGCCGCGAGCGGGCTCAGCCCGTGGTCGGGATGGAATTCGAGGTAGCGCGGCCACGCGCCGCCGCAGCGCGCGCGCAGGACGCAGGGGGCGCAGGACGGCGGCCGGACCTTCATCCCCCCGCCGGGCTCGCGCCCGAGCGCCGACTCGCACCACTCGACGCAGCGCTCGAGGCGCCGGCTCCAGCCCCCGACGCAGAGCGGCAGGCCGCAGAACGGGTTGACGACGCGCAGGCCCCGCGCGTCCGCGGCGTCGAGAGCCTCGGCGACGAGCGGCGACAGCTCGCCGTAGCGCGGCACCAGGCGCGGGTGCGCCGCGGCGCGCCCGTGCGGCTGGACCACCGACAGCGAGACGGATTCGACGCCGGCCAGGTCCCGCGCGACGAAGTCCATGTACGCGGACAGCTCGCTCTGCTGGATCGTCGTCACGACCGGATTGAGGACCACGCGCACGCCCGCGGCGAGCAGGCCCGCGATCGCGCGCACGCAGGCGTCCCAGGCTCCCGTCCGGCGGGCGAGGCCGTCGTGGACGCGGGAGCGGTGGGAATGGAGGGCGACGAAGGCGTCCGTCAGCCCGGCGCGGCGCAGGGCGTCCGCGCGGCCGGGGCGGGCCAGCGCGATCCCGTTGGTCTGCAGCTGGACGCGCTCGAAGCCCGCCGCGCGCGCGCGCGCGACGAGGCGCTCCAGGTCCGGGCGCAGGGCCGGCTCGCCGCCGCTGAGCTCGAGGCGCTTGACGCCCTCGGCGGCCAGACGCTCGATCTCCCGCCCGGCTTCCTCGGCGCTCAGGCGCGCGGGCCCCGGGTGCGACTCCGCCGGGACGTTGCAGAACAGGCACTCCGCGTCGCAGGCGAGGCCCAGCCTCAGCAGGCGGTAGCGGACGTTCTCCGCCGCGCTCTCAGCCACGGGCCGCCTCCGCGCCCCGCGCGGCCCCCGACCCGGCGGCCGTATAAAGGAACGCCGCCCGCTCCGCCGTCATCGCCCCACCATCAGCGCGAGGTCGCCGATCCCGTCCCACGGCAGGCGGGACAGGACTCCGAGCCACTCCGCGCAGGTCATCGTCCGCACCTGGTCGGCCAGCGCGAAGCTCCCGGGCGGCTTGGTCAGGTCGAAGAAGAGCGTCACCGGGCGCGGACCGACCTCCGCGCGCAGGAGCGCCAGGCACCGCGCGAGCTCAGCCGGGCGCAGCAGGACGAGGATCGTCTCGGGACGGCGCGCGACGGCGAGGAAGGCCTCCTCCTCGCGGCTTCCGGGCGCGCAGCCGGGGAAGAACGCGAACGTGAAGGACGAGTCCCGGTGCTGGCGCCACTCGACGCCGCTGAGGGACAGCATCGTCGACAGGACCGAGGGGCCGGCCAGGGCCCGGACCGGCGCGCCGCGCGCGCGCAGGTCCGCGACGAGCCACGCCCCCGGGTCCACGAAGCCGGGCACGCCGCCCGACGACAACAGCCCCGCGTCCCCGCCCTGCAGCGCGGAGAGGAGCTCGTCGCGGAAGCGCGGCGACGGCTCCTCCGGGATCTCGCGCAGGGTCTTCGCGCCCGCGTCCACGCCCAGGCAGAGCTTCAGCTGGAAGCGCGCGTCGTCCAGGTCCTCGACGAGCAGGAGGTCGAGCCGCCGCACGAGCTCGGCCGCGCGGTAGGTCGTGTCGAGGGCGTTGCCGATGTGCCAGGGGATCAGGAAGAGCGTCCCGCCGCTCACGGCAGCCTCCCCAGCGCCTCGGCCGCCCGGTCGAGGAAGCCCGCGAAGCCGTCGAAGCCCAGCGTCGGGCGCTCGAAGAACGCGTGGTGGCGCTCGCTCGGGAAGCCGAGCTCGACGCGCGACGCGGGGCCGCCCGCCCCGTCGAGCGAGCGCAGATGGCAGGCGACGAGCAGGTCCACCCCGTCGGTCAGCAGGCGGAAGGTCTCCGGGTCCTCCTCCGGCGGCTCGTGCTCGACGCGGACGCCGTCGCGCGCGCCGCCGTGGGCCGCGCGCGCGGTCAGGACCGCGCCGACGAGCTCGAGGCCCGCGTCGGCGGCGACGTCGGCGAAGCCGGCGAACAGGTGCGGGTCCCCGGCGAAGGCGGCGCGCCGGCCGACGAACAGGTGCGGCAGGATCCAGCGGAAGCGCGGCGCGACGCGGCGGATCTCCGCCGCCGCGAAGGCCGCCGCGCGCTCCGGCCGCCCCGCCGCCTCGCCGAGCGCGCGCACGAAGGCCTGGGTCTTGGGCAGGCCGAACGGCAGGGGCGCCTCGACGAGGCGCGCGCCGGTGCGCTCCGCGATCAGGCGCGCGGCCGCGCGCGCGTACGGGAGCGAGACCACGATCTCGGCCTCCTCGACGCGCCGGAGCTCCGCGTACGGGCCGCCGGACAGCCAGACCGACGCGCACTCGAGGCCGAGGCCCGCGGCCAGCCGCTCGAGCTCGCGCACGTCCGCGCGCCGATCGGCCTCGTTGCGGTCCATCAGGTGGCCGACGATCGCGACGGTCCCGGGGCGCGTCCGCCCCGGCTCGAGGCGCAGGGATTTCGCGAGCGCGGTCAGCGCCGACGCGTAGCCGTCGAGCCAGTCGCCGACCAGCGAGCCCGGGGGCGCGTCGAGGACCGTGCCGCGGAGCTCCGGGGCCAGCGCGCGCACGACGCGCCCGTAGTCGACGCCGGTGATCGAGCACATCGGCAGGGCGGTGACCAGGACCGCCGCGCAGCCGGGCAGGGCGTCGAGGCGCCGGACCGACTCGGCGATCTCGCCGTCGTGGGCGGAGACGACCCCGCGCGCGCAGACGTTCGTGAAGCAGACGCGGTGGCGGCCGTCCGCGCGCAGGAGCGTCGACTCGAGGTCGTGGCGCCCGTGGACGAAGTGCGCCTTGTAGAGCGCGCAGTCCGGCCCGTCGACGAGGACGTGCAGGTCGGAGACCGCGTTGACGGCCAGGTAGACGCCGAGCATGCTCGGGAAGTTCGCCGGGGTCCCCAGGCGCGCCGGGACGGGGACGGGCGCGCTCATGCGCCCTCCGCGCGGAAGGCGTCCGCGTAGCGCCGGTAGAAGCCCCAGCGCGCGGACGCGAGCAGGCGCTCGAGGGTCGCGACGGCGCCGCGCAGGCCCGGCTCGAAGAAGCCCAGCGAGAACTGCGCCTTGCCGGCGCGCACGAGGCGGTCGTCGAAGAAGTACTCCGAGTAGACCGCGTCGAAGCGTCCCTCGGAGAGCAGGCGCGAGAGCTCGTCCGGCGTCGAGAAGCCCTTCAGCGGCCCGCGGTCCTTCGCGCCGTGCAGGAGCACCTCGACGCCGAGGCCGAACTCGCGCAGGACGCGCAGGACGGGCACGCCCCAGAACCGGCTCGGATCGGTCAGCCGCGGCAGGCGCTCGCGGTCGACGACGAAGGCCAGTCGCCGCCCGGCCGCCTCGCGGCGCAGCTCGTTCCAGCGCGGGAGCGCGGGCGCGAAGGCCTCCTCGGCGGCGCGCTCGGCCGCGGCCTCGCGCCCGAAGAGCCCGGCCACGGCCCGCAGCCAGCGCCGCGTCCCGGCGGCGCCGTAGGGCGCGTCGAAGGAGTGCGCGGGGACCGGGATCGTCCGGAAGACGGCCTCGTAGATCGGCTCGTAGGCGGCGTTCGGCAGGAAGACCTGGGCCGCGGCGCGCGGCAGCGCGCGCGCCTGCTCCAGGGTCAACGACGGCATCGCGGCGACGTGGACGCGCACGCCCGCGCGCTCGAGCAGGGTCTTCATTTCGTCGAGCGCCGCGCCCTCCGGGAAGCCGATCAGGTTGACCGAGCTCGGGATCGTCCGGCCGCGCCCCCAGCCCGGCTCGGTCCGGACGCGCTCGAGGAGGAGGCGCCCGACGTCGACCTGCTGGTTGGCCGCGGCGCTGCTGTAGATCAGCGGCACGCCGATGCGGTCGCGGAGCGCGCGCAGGGCCTTCGGCACGTCGTCGCCGATCACGGTCGGCACGCAGGTGGACTCGACGACGACGGCCTCGACGCGCTCGCCCGACGCCAGCCCCGCCTCGAGCGCCGCCGCGAGCTTCCCCTCGCCGCCCATGATCACGTCGCCGTCGCGCAGGTCGGTCATGATCGGCCGCGGCCCGCGCTCCTCCCGTCCGCCGCCGCGCTCCGCGCCGCGGCGGACGTCGCGGCGCGCGCGCGCGCGGCTCAGCCAGGGGAAGGTGAAGAAGCTGGGCGCGCCGGCCTCCCAGCGCGGGCCCGCGTAGCTGCACTCGAGGTCCTGATGCCAGACCTGGAGCACCGGGGCGCGCAGCTCCAGCCCCGCGCGCGCGTTGCGCCGCGCCTCGCGGTCGCAGAAGAACAGGCGCCACTGGTCGTCCGCGCCCCACTGGTCCATGCTCGAGCCGCGTTCCCGCGGGGCCCGCGCGGCGCCGTCGAGGGCCTCGGCCAGGCGCTCG
>JAGWRY010000458.1 GCA_028869495.1 Elusimicrobiota bacterium
CGGCGCGTGCGCGACGCGGCGCGTCAGCGCGGCGTCGGCGCCGCGCTCGAAGGCGGCGACCGCGGGCGCTCCCGCCGGGGCGTCCTTCATCAGCTGGAGGGCCTGCAGCAGGCCCCAGCCCAGACCGTCGTAGCGCTCGGAGGGGTTCGTCCCCTCGCCCTTGAAGTTCACGTAGTCGACGAGGGCGTAGACGCCGTTGGGCGCGGCCGCGACGGCGAAGAAGCGCCGGCGCAGGGTCGCGCGCTCGGCCGGCGGCGCGGCGGCGAGCACCCGCGGCAGGGCGTCCTCGAGGCGGCGCGCGCAGAAGCGCGCCTGCGCGTCGAAGGTCCGCGCGAGGAGCGCGCGCAGGCCCTTGAGCCGCGGCCCGTCGAAGTCGCGGTAGAACGACGCGCGGTCCGGCCACGGGCAGGCGCGCGCGGCCTTCAGCCAGGCCGGCAGGGAAACCCCGTCGGCGGCCAGGGCCTTCAGCAGGGGCGGGAAGCTCTCGGTGAACGGGCCCTTCTCGCCGGCCGGGTACCAGATGAAGTGGCCGATGCCGAGCGACGGAAAGTCCTCGTTCTTGTCCCAGTAGGTCAGGAACTCGACCTTGCCGCCGGCCTCGTTTTGGAAGATCCTGCGCCCGATCGCGTCCGCCTGCGCGGGCGTCAGCGAGATCGAGTCGGCGGGCGTCGCCGACGACGGGGGCGGCGCGGCGCAGGCGAGCGCGGCGGCGAGCAGGAGGAAGGGGCTCATGCCCCCGATTCTAGCACTCCTAGAAACCGCCGTTGCGGAGCGTCACGAAGACGCCGAAGCCGGCGACGAGGACGATCCAGGCGGCGAGCAGGCCGAGGCTGAGCTTCCCCCAGGCGCGCATCCGCGGCCCCGCCTCCCAGGCCCCGGCGACGCGGCCGGACTGGAAGGCGACGGCCAAGAGCCAGGAGAGCACCGAGACGCCGAGGACGAACGTGCCCAGGAACAGCGCGGTGCTGCCCAGGTCCAGATGGACGGGGTGCTCGCGGACCGTGTAGCCGAAGCGGCCGACGTAGAGCCGCCGCAGGACCTCGCGCGCCGCCGCCATCGCCAGGACGACCGCGAAGACCCCGCCCGCGGCGTGGAGGGCCAGGCGCTGGGGGCGCGGGTCGCGCGACAGGCGCCAGAGGAGGGCCAGCAGGACGACGCCGAGCGCGGCCGCGAGCAGGAAGACGGGGTCGGACGTGAAATGCAGGTCCTTCGGGATAGCGACCAGCCACCAGACGCCGACGAGCGCCTCGGCCGCGGTCGCCCAGAAGGCCAGGCGGGCGCCCAGGCGCGCCGTCCAGCCGAGGTAGTCCGCGTCGAAGTCGGGTCGCGCCGCGAAGTACCAGGAGTACAGGAGCAGGAAGACCCCGCCGACGGCGAAGGACGGGACGATGAAGTGCAGGAAGCGCGGCAGGGAGAAGGCGTGCAGGGTCGTCCCGGAGACGACGGCCCCGCCGAGCTTCTCGTACCAGCCCGCCCAGCGCTCGGGCAGGAGCATCTGGTAGTTGAGGACGTGCATGATCGCGCCGGCCAGCAGGAAGCAGGAGAACGACAGGACGCCCCAGGCCGACGAGGACTTCGTCTTCCCGAAGTAGAAGACGTAGAGCGAGCCGTAGCCGAGCATCATGACGAACACGAAGCCGATCACCCAGGCCGCCGACAGGACGTTCGACGCGTACCAGAACGGGTCGTAGAGGACCTGGACGAAGAGGAGCGGCGCGACGCCGACGACGATCGCGCCGGAGACGGCCGCGGTCCCCGCCTTGGCCATCGCGCCCGACAGGCGCTCCCAGCGCGCGCCGCCCTTCAGGCGCCCGTAGACGGCCAGCGCGACCGCGCCCAGCGAGACGTTGACGAGCAGGATGTGCAGGGCGAAGGTCAGCACTCCCAGGACTTCGAACGCGATCGGATAAAACGGAATCCCCATCGGGTCCGTCATGCCCTTCAGCATCGTGACGACGTCCATGGCGTTCTCCTTTAGGAAGTCACTTCGCGATCGAGGCCAGATAGGCGGCCAGGGCCTTCTTCTCGGCGTCCGTGCCGGAGAAGCCGGGCATGAAGGGCATCGCGCCCAGGCTGTCGATCACGGTCGACACGTCGTCGGGCGACGCGGCGCCCAGGCGCTTGATGAAGACTGGCAGGGGGCGGATCCCGCCCGTCTCCAGCGAGTGGCAGGACGAGCACTCGATCAGGGCGATCATGCGCCCGGCGCGCAGGCGGTTGGCGTCGGTGACCTCGCGCAGTTCCGGGGGCACGAACGGGTCGAACTTCAGGATGCCCTCCGCGTTGATCTTCGGCAGCTCGGAGGAGATCCCTTTGGCCGGCAGGTCGTTGCCGATGATCTGGTTCGAGAACATATAGCCGGGGATCACGTACGGCTTGCGGATCAGCTCGCGCGTGCGCTCGAAGGAGAAGATGCCCGCGAAGATCATGACGATCGCGAGCAGGCCGGGCCAGAACGACGCGGCGCGCGGCCGCGCGCCGAGGAAGGCGAAGTACAGCGCGGTCAGCGCGGGCGGGACGATCAGGCCGGTCTTCAAGCCCGGGCGCAGCAGGGCGGCCAGGTCCGCCTGCGCGGGCGGGGGCAGGACCGCGCGGTACCACAGGAGGAAGACGCCGGCCAGCGCCAGACCGCCCAGCCCCCACAGCGAGGCGGTGCGCACGACGGACGCGCGCGCCCGCTCGTCCTTCAGCCGCGAGGCGACGAGCACCGCCCAGGCCCCCGCGATCGCGAACATCGCGGAGGTCCGCATCAGCAGCTGCGGCCAGTAGGTCTGGTTGAAGAAGCCGTCGAAGAACTTCCCGGTCTGCGGCCAGACGCCGGGCGTCAGCATGAAGGTCAGGATGCCGACGATGATGATCATCGTCGTCCACGAGGCGAACGCGAAGACCCAGCCGATGTTCAGGTGCGTCTTCCGGTCCACCTTGTCGAAGGTGTAGACGTAGACGTAGATGCCGGCGACCTCGATCATGAAGAAGCACCACTCGGCCGCCCAGCCCCAGACATAGTTGTGGATGAGCCCCGAGATCGCGCGCGGGGCGGCGACGGTCGTCGCGAACCAGATGCCGACGCCGCTGAGCGAGCCGAACACGTAGGCGAAGATCAGCAGGAGCTTCGAGTAGCGCTTGACGAAGTCCAGGAGCTCGGGACGGTTCTCTTGATAGGCTTTGCGCTCGAACCAGACGTTGAGCCACATCGCGCCGGTGGACAGGTGGGAGGGTAGGATGTGGAACGTCGCGATCAGGCCGATGACCATTCCGGCGGTCAGGTGCGGGACTTCCCAGATCGGATACATGTCGTCTCCCCGGCCGGCCGAGGGCGGCGGCCGAACCGCGTGGGAGCAACGAAGAGGCCCGCGCGGGCTGGGCCCTTTGCCGGGCGGCGGCTCGGGCTTTCGGCCCAGGAGCGCCGCGCGGCGGGGGGCTACACTGGGGACATGAACCGGATGCTCGTGCTCGCGGCCCTCCTGGCCTGCGGCCCCGCCTCGGCCGCGGGGCTCGAAGGCGCCTCGCTCTCCGCCGCGGCCGCCTTCCTCGGCGCGGCGGTCCCGATGCCGTCCGCGGCCCTAAAGAAGGAAGCGGCCCCGCCGCCCGGGGCCTCGTCGGTGCTCCCGGCCGGCTCGTTGGGCGCTCCGTCCGCGGTCGTTCCCCTGCCGAGCCTCCTCGACAACGTCCGCCGCACGAAGGCCGCCTTCCGCGCGGGGGGCGCCGTCGTCCACGTCTTCGGCCAGAAGAGCGAGGACCAGGGCGGCTGGTTCCTGGGCTTCGCGGTCGAGGGCGGCGACTGCCGCTTCGAGTGCGGCCGGAACATGCTGCACTGGATGTTCGTGAACCGCACCGCGCATTTTTCGGCCGGCGGGCGGGGGTACTCGGCCTACGTCGAGGGCAGGGCGCTGAGCCCGCTCGACAGCCGCGTGGTCGTGCGCGACGACGCGTCCGGCTCTTCGGCGTCCTGGTCTATCCGCGAGCTGGCCGAGGACGTCTACGAGGCCGGCTGGCCGGTGACGCTCGGCGGCCGCGAGTACCGCCTGATCTACACGCGCGACTTCCGCGAGGACGGCGCGCACGGCTTCGGCGGCTACACGTCCGACCGCTCGATCGTCCTGCTCTTCCGCAGCGGGACCGGCTTCGCCGGCTACCACTGGTTCGAGCGCGAGATCCCGCGCGGGAGCATCCTGGTCGCGACGCCGCGCGGCGCCGACGTCGGCGGCGCGGCCGTGTCCGGCGCGCGGCCGATCGGGCTGAGCCTGGCCGCCGACGGCTCGCTCGACCTCTTCGCGGCGCCTCAGGCCGTCGCGGGCCGCTGAGCCCGCGCGGCTACTTCGCGGCCGGAACGGGGAACAGCTCGAACGTGAAGTCCAGGCGCGCGATCGGCGGGGCCGCGTCTCCGGGCGCGCCGCCGAGCGAGACGTCGCGGATCATCAGCTCGCCGGGGCGGGCGCCCGCGGCGAGCCGGTCGAGCTCGGCGCGCGCGGCGGCGAGCTCCGCGGCGGGCACGCCGCGGCTCCAGAGGGTCTTGTCCAGCGCGGCGGCGGCCGCGTCGTAGTCGCCGGGGGCGAGACAGCGGAAGCGGCGCATCCGGCCGGGCGCGCCCGGGCCGGGCTTCGCGAAGTCCGAGCCGTGGATCACGAGGGCGTTGGGCCCCCGGTAGGGCGGGGTGATCACGGCGCAGTCGTCGCGGCCGCGCGCGTCCTGGACGGCGATCGACCAGCCCTCGGGGAACGGGATCAGGCGGAAGACCTGTCCGCCGCCGATCGGCGCGGCGAAGGCCTTGCCGGCCTCGACCTCGCCCGAGACGCGGAAGACGGGCGCGGGCTGGGCGCCGACGACGGAGGCTCCGCGGAAGCTCCCGTCCGGGCCGAAGTCGTAGGCGACGAAGGCGGTCGCCAGGTTCGCGCAGGCATGGCAGGTCCGCACGGGGAGGGCGAAGACGACGCGCTCGCCGCCGTCGTGCTCCTTGACGCCGGGATTGCCCGGGTCGTCCGCCCAGACCCGCGCGTCGGGGTCGGCCGCGCGCACCGAGGCCAGCAGGCGGTCGCCGATCAGCGGCGAGACCAAGGACGGCGACGAGACGTCGACGATCGGCGGACGGCCGTTGACGAGCAGGGCGCCGTCGTTGGCGTTGGCGCGCAGGGGCCAGCGCACGCGCGCGACGTCCACGCGGCCGCGCTCGTCGAAGCGGCGCAGGTAGCCGGCGCCGTCGAGGAGCGCGGAGAAGTCCAGCGCGGCCGCCGACGCGCCGCCGCGGCGCATCGCGTCCCGCAGGCAGGCGCGGGCGCCGGGGCGGGGCTTCGACGCGCAGGCGCGC
>JAGWRY010000459.1 GCA_028869495.1 Elusimicrobiota bacterium
GCCGGCGGTCGCCGCGTCGACCGCGCCCGCGGCGCCCCCCGCGGAGCACGGCGGGATCAAGAAGGCCGGCGCGCCCAAGCCGAAGCCCGCGCCCGGGATCCGCGCGAAGCTCCTGCGCGAGTCGCGGACCTGGAAGCCGCTGTCCCTGCGCGCGGTCCCGGCCGGGGCCGCGGTCACGAAGGTCGAGCGGCGCCTGGAGAAGGTCAAGGGCCGCTACCGGGGCACGACGACCTCCGCGCGCGCGATCGCGCGCGTCCACCGCGAAGGGCCGAACCGCCTGCTCGTCGTGTCGGTCTTCCCGCGCACGCTCGGCGCCCTGCTCGACCGGCGCCACCCGCACTTCGAGCTGCGCTTCCGCGTCGACGAAGGCTACCTGGACGCCGTCACGGCCGCGCTGGTCACGGTCTCGGACCCTCGCGGCGCCGGGCTCGACTCCGACGAGCTGGCCGCGCGCGGCATCCCGTACGAGACGGACACTCCGGCCTCCGGCGAGGTCCTGCTCTCCGCGCTGGACGCGCGCGCGTCGCGGTCGGCCGTCAACGCCGGGATCCTGCGCCACGCGTCGTTCGCGAGCCCGGGCGTCGGGCTCGCGGACGTGTGGTGGTCGGTGCGCGGCGCGCGCGCGCGCTAGCGGGACTTCGCGCCGGCGCGGAGGCGCTCGGCCGCGTAGGCGAGCATGTCGGCCTCGACCTCGCCGAGCAGCGCGTCGTCGACCTCCCAGACCTCGCGCCGGCCGATCCGCCGCGCGATGCGCTCGGCGAGCGCGTCGTCGATGAACGGCGTCGCCGCGCCGCGCGCGTACTCGGCCTCCTTCTCGCCGTAGAGGCCGAGGAAGGTCTTGTCGCGGAACCAGGCCTCGCGGTTCGACGCGCTCTTCAGCTCCTCGAGGAGCTCCGGGCTCGGGTCGCGCTGGACGAACTCGAAGAAGGTCGCCGTCGGGCGGCCGCCCGGGACCATCCACTCGCCGGAGAAGACCTGGATCAGGTCCTCCTCGTCGTCCTTCAGGACCGGGGTGATGAAGTTGACGCCGCGCTCGAGGCAGAACGCGTGGAAGCCGAGCAGGTCCGGCGTCCTCAGCGCGATGTGCTGCCAGTGGCAGCCGCCGCCGCGGTTCTTCAGCATCTGGCGCACGTGCGACGGCTTGTCGTCGGGCTCGGTCGGCTGGACGACGGCGACGATCGTCTGCGCCGGCGCGCCGGCGCCGCCGTGGACGCCGAGGCGCGACGCGAAGGTCATCGAGCGGGGGGGCTGGCCGGCCCAGTTCGAGCGCTTCTCGTAGATCAGGTCCTCGCGCGAGACGCCGAAGACGATGCGCAGCAGCGCGTAGGTCGTCTTGTAGAGCTCGGGCTCGACGAGGAAGGTCATGTGGTCGACGACGAAGTTGTGGAACGCCTGCTTTTTCATTTCGGCACCTCCGGCCGGGGAAGCTCGAAGTCGTCGGTCGCGCGGCAGTACCAGTCGCCTTCGAGGCGGCCGACCGCCCGGCGGTCTTTGTGGGAGATCGACGGGCCCTTCAGCAGGCGGTCCGCGCAGTGGACGCGGACGACCCGGCCGATCACCAGGTGGCCGCCGAGCGGGCCGTCGCCGAGGTCGACGATCCGGTCCAGCGCGCACTCGAAGGCGGCCGGGCTCTCGGCGACGCGCGGAGGCCTGACCTTGACCGACGGGACGGGGGTCAGGCCCGCCTTCTCGAACTCGGACACGCCGCGCGGGTAGGCGGCGGCGGTCTCGTTCATCTTCGCCGCGTTGTCCTCGTCGACGAAGTTCACGACGAACTCGCGCGTCTGCTCGACGTTGAGGAGCGTGTCCTTCCTGCGCCCCGCGCGGTCGTTGACCGGCGCGAAGCAGACCGACATCGGGTTCGCGGTGATCCCGGTGAAGAAGGAGAACGGGGCCAGGTTCGGCGCGCCGTCCGCGGAGACCGTGCTGACCCAGGCGATCGGGCGCGGCTGGATCAGGCCGATCATCAGCCGGTAGCGCTCGCGCGCCTCGAGCTCGGCGGGGTCGCGGTCCATCAGTCGATCGCGAGGCCCTGCGTGTCGCGGTTCCAGCTCAGCGCGTAGTCCTTCTCGGCGATGCCGAGCGCCTGCTTGGCGACGGACAGCGGCTCGAAGAACGTGTCGAGCATCACCGCGAGGTAGTCGGAGAGCTTGCGCCGCTCGGCCAGCGACGCCTTCGCGGCCGTCCCGTGCGGCGAGTGCGGGACCGAGCCCGGGTGGAAGGTCATCGAGCCCGGCTCGACCAGGCCGCGGCGCGCGCCGTAGCTGGTGTTCGAGAAGAACATCAGCTCGTCGGAGTCCACGTTGAAGTGCGCGTACGGGGCCGGGACGTCGCGCGGGTGCCAGCCCTCGATCTGCCCGCGGAACGTGCAGACCGCGAAGCCGTCGCGCGGCGCGGTCCCGGACTGGAAGGTCTGCCGCGTCGGCGGGGCGGTGTGGATCTCGCGCGCGAGCGGGTGGTGGTCCTCGGCGTGGAACGCGTACGGGTACAGCGCGCCTTCCCAGCCGATCAGGTCGAACGGATGGTGGCCGAGGAACATCTCGGTGACGAAGCCGCCGCCGTGCTTCGTCCAGATGCGGAACAGGCCCTCCTCGTCGCGCGCCGGGCGGAACTCGGGGGCCTCGACCTCGGTCTCGACGACCGGCGCGGTCAGGTGCGCCTGCCCGGACGGGTTCAGGTAGTGCGGCGCGAAGCGGATCGGCTGGCGCGACTCGACGATCAGCAGCCAGCACTCCTCGCTCTCGAGTTCGACGCGGTAGGTGGTCCCCTTCGGGACCGCGACGTAGTCGCCGGGACGGAACGGCACGACGCCGTACTCGGACGCGAGCAGGCCCCGGCCCTCCTGGACGAACCACAGCTCGTGGCCGTCCCCGTTGCGCACGAACAGGTCCGCGCCGCTCGAGCGCTCGAAGCGCGCCGCGTAGACGAAGGTCGAGGTCCCGTAGACCAGCGGCACGCGCGAGCTCAGCACGTCGCCGTGAGCCTTCAGGCGCCCGGTGCGCAGGTGCCAGGGCTGGAGCGGCTGGGGCGGCAGGGGCTGCGGGCGCAGGTCCAGCGTCAGCTTGTGCGGCGGGCGGACCTGCTGGGTCGGGTACTTGCGGTAGTGGTACTTGCGGCTGTAGTCGCCGGAGAAGCCGACGGTGCCGTGGATCTCCTCGAGGGCGAGGACGCCCGGCTCGGAGTAGAACTCGGTGTGCGGCGTGCGCGGCACGCGGCCGCGCGTCAGGATCACGCTCATGACGCGTAGCTCCCGTCGCGGTTGTATTTGAGGTGCGCGGCGCCCCGCGGCGCGCCGACCTTGTTCGTCAGCACGCCGAGCGGCCCCGCGTCCAGCTCGAGGACGTCGCCGGGCTTCAGCCAGCGGTCCTGATCGAGGCCGCAGCCCTTGTGGTAGGTGCCCGAGCCGAGAAGGTCCCCGGGGAGCAGGGTCTCGCCCTGCGAGGCGTGCGAGAGCATGACCGGGAAGCCCCAGTACGGCTGGACGCCGTCCGAGCGGCTCCACTCCGTTCCGTTGACGCGGACCTTCAGCTCCGGGATCTTCCCGGGCCACTCGTCGGCGGTGACCAGCCACGGGCCCAGCACGGTCGCGAAGTCCTTGCCCTTGGCCGGCCCCATCCGGCAGACCATCTCGTTCTTCTGGACGTCGCGGGCCGAGCAGTCGTTCATGATCGTGTAGCCGGCGATGTGGCGCGCGGCGTTCTCGACGGCGACGTCGCGGCCCGGGCGGCCGACGACGGCCGCGATCTCGAACTCGAAATCGAGGCGGCGCGTGAAGGCCGGCCAGACCAGCTCGTCGCCGGGGCCGTAGACCTCGCGCGGGTTGCCCTTGTAGAAGACCGGCTGGTCGTACCACTCCTTCTGCAGCGGCTCCTTGCGGCGCGCGGCGCCGGCCTTCGCGTGGTCCTCGAAGGCGAAGAAGTCGCGCAAGCTCCGCGGGCGCGGCAGGGGGGCCTTGAGGCGCACCTCTCCCTCGCCCCAGACGACGCGCTCGCCGTTCGGGCCCGCCGGCTCGCCGGTCAGGGCGTCGAGCGCGCGCCGCGCCTCGCCCAGCGCCTCGTCGCCGCCGTCGAGCAGGCCCAGCAGGTCCGGCGGGACGAAGAAGGCCGCGCGCTCGGCCGGGCGGGCGCGGTCCTCCGCCTTATAAAGGAATTCCGCCGCGAGGTTCAGGTCGACGATCCGCCCGCCGCGCAGGGCGCCCAGGCGCTCGACGGGACCGAGGGGGGTGGCGACCTCGAAGGTGACCAGCTTCACGGCGGCCATCCTAGCAAAATGACCGGGGGCGCGAGGATTTTTACCCATTGAAAATCCCGGGTTCCGGGGCTACGCTAACGTCGGAGCCGGCCCCATGTCCCGACGACCCCTCCGTCTCCTCCTCGGCCTGTTGGCCCTGACGGCGCTGAGCCTGCGCGCCGCGGCGGCCGACGCCCCGCGCGTCGCCCTCCAGAAGGACGCGGATTCCCTGCGCCTGGCCGCCCAGGCCCTGCGCGCGGGCCGCCCGCAGAAGGACGTCCCCGCGCGCGTCGCCGCGACGCTCGCCGCTCTGCCCGCCGCGCTCGACGCCTACCGCGACGGGGCGGGCGCGGCGCAGGCGGACGCCGTCGCGCGGGCCC
>JAGWRY010000460.1 GCA_028869495.1 Elusimicrobiota bacterium
GCCCCGCAGACCGCCGCGGTCCAGCGCGCGCTGAAGGCCGAGCTGAAGTCCCCGCGCGCGCGGCGCGCGCTGCGCGTCGACGGCCTGTACGGCCGCGGCACCGCCCGCGCGGTCGCCGCCTTCCAGCGCCAGAGCGGCCTGCGCCCGACCGGCGTCGTGGACCGCGAGACGGAGCGGCGCCTCTTCGCGGCCTACCAGTCCGAGCGCGGCCTGCCCGTCAGCGGCGGCCTCGACGCGGCGACGTCGGGCTCGCTCTCCGGCGGCCGGCCGGCGCCGCGCGGCTGGCTGACCGGCGCCCCGGGGGACTTCGAGGCGGACGGCCGGGAGCTCGTCATCCGGAACGCGCTGACGACCGTCTACACCCCCTATCTCGCGCGCGGCCGCGCGGCCGCGCGGATGGAGGGGCCGCCCGTCGATCGCCGCGAGCGCCCGATCTGCACGCTCGAGCGCTACCTGACCGACCGCTGTCCGTACGTCTCGGTCGCGATCGACCGCCGCCTCGGCGTCCCGTACGGCACGCCCCTGCTGATCCCCGAGATCTCGCGCCTGGTCGGCCGGACCGTGCGCTTCCGAATCGTGGACACCGGCTCCACGCGCTACTTCACCGGCGCGCACCACGTCGACGTGGCGACCGACAGCGACCAGACCTTCGGCCTGGGCGCGATGATCAGCTCGGCGCGCTTCACGCTGATCCTGCCCCACGGCCTGCGCCCGTCCGTCCCCTGACGCGTCGTTGACAGGCGGCCGCGCGCGCCGCTATAGTACGGGCATGGACGACCTCTCCTGCCCCGCCTGCAAGGCCGACAACGACGAGGACGCGCGCTACTGCGACCAGTGCGGCCAGCACCTCGTCGAGAGCGAGGCGGCCGAGGGCGGCTGTCCGGCCTGCGGCGGGACCGTCGAGGACAAGGGCGAAGGCCGCGGCGTCTGCGCGGGCTGCGGCCTGGAGCTCGTCGAGACCCCCGCGGAGGGCCGCGCCGCCGCGCCCGCCCCCGACGAGGGGTTCGCCGCGCGCCTGACCGAGGCGATCCTGGCCAAGGTCCGCGGCGGCGTCCCGGTCGAGCAGGCCGTCCCCGACTCCTGCCGCGAGGCCCTCGCCGCCCCGGCGGACGGGACGACGGCCGCCTCGGGCAAGACCCTGCCCTGCCCGGTCTGCGCGTCCGAGAACCCCGAGGAGGCCCCGCGCTGCGCCGCCTGCGCGGTCTGGTTCGAGGCGCGCCACCCGGCCGCCGAGTGCCCGCGCTGCGGCGCGTCCGCCTCCGGCGCGAAGTGCCGCTGCGGCGCGATCCTGACCCTGCCCGCCCTGCTCGACCTGCTCGAGCCCTCGGTCAAGTCCGTCTGCCGGTCCTGCAAGCAGCCCAACGTCTCCGCGTCCGGCGCCTGCCCGGACTGCGGCGCGGAGCTCGTCTCCGCCGAGGGCCTGCGCGCCTTCGCCCGCGCATGACGCCGAGCGCGGCCCTCCTGCTGGCCCTGCTCGCGGCCCCCCGGGCGGCCGCCGACGACTATCCGATCAAGCCGGTCGAGGTCGTCCTGCACGTCGCGCCGGACCGCGTCGTCGCCGACGTGACCAGCGACTCGATCTACTGGATCGAGGAGGTCCTCGGCGAGACCTCCCCGCCGCCGAGCGGCTGGCCCGCGGCCGCGCGCGAGAGCGCGCAGAACTACGCGAACGCCCACCTGCGCCTGTTCGCCGACGGCAAGCCGCTGACCGGGCGCCTGATCGACGCCTCCTACGTCCAGCGCCCGTGGCAGGTCTACGAGCAGGGCGTGATCCGCCTGCGCCTCGTCTACCCGGCCGTCCCGCCCGGCGCGACGATCTCCGGGCGCGCCGACTTCTTCGGCGAATACCGCGCCGAGCGCCTCGCCTCCCGCGAGCCGCTGCTGCCGATGATGGTCTTCCGCACCGACCTCTCCGTCCCCGGACGGCGGCCGCACCGCTTCGCGCTGACGCCGGAGAGCGACTCCTTCTCCTTCCCCGCCGCGGACGCCGAGCCCGGTCCCCTGCGCCGCGCGCTCGCGGGCCTGGAGGCCGGCGTGCTGACCGCCCTCGAGACGGCCGGAGGCTGGCCCGCGCTCGCCGCGCTCGCCCTCTCGCTGGGCCCCGCGCTCCCGTCGCGGCGGCGCGC
>JAGWRY010000461.1 GCA_028869495.1 Elusimicrobiota bacterium
CGCGCGCAGGCCGAGGCCGACGCGGCGGCCGCGGCCGACGCGCGGCGCCAGGCGGAGCTGCGCTACGCGGCGCTGACCGGGCGCGGCCCCGACGAGGTCCCCTCCTTCGACGGCGTCAGCCCCGCCGACTTCGACGCCCTGCTCGCGCAGGTCTCCGCGTCGATGTCGCGCGCCGACCGCATCGGCGCGCTGATCGCGCGCGAGCGCGACGACCTGAAGGCGGCCGCCCCCGGCTTCAACGTCGTCGACTGGCTGCCGTGGATCGAGAACCTGACGCTGACCGTCGGCACCCAGCTGCCGGACATCCTGTCGAGCCAGGCCCTCGGCGGCTCCTTGTCGGTCACCATCCCGGTCTACGACCCGAGCTCGGGCCGGACCAACGCCGCGTACCGCCTGCAGAGCCGCGCGGCGATCCTGGAGATGGCGTCGCGCCTGCGCGAGACGCGCCTGCGCGCGCACGGCGAGCGGCTGGCCGCTCAGGCCTGGGCGGAGCGTGCGCGCGAGGACTCGGACCAGCAGGACGCGCTCGCGCGCGAGCTCGCGACGGGGATCGTCCAGTTCCGCAACGGCCTGATCCAGGCCTCCGACCTGCGCGCGCGCGCGCGGCGCTGGCAGGACGCGGTCGGCGGCGCGCTCGAGGCGCGCGTGAACGCGGACCTGCAGGGAGCGTGGGCCTCGCTCGACTCGGCGCAGAACCCGGAGAGCGCGCCGGAGGCGAGCCGCGCCGAGCCGACGAGCCTCTCCGACGCCTTCGACAAGGCGGAGACCTCCTCGCCGGACTGGGAGGCGCTCGCCCGGCGCTCGCAGGCCGCGCAGGAGCTGCTGGCGGCCGCCGACCACCGCGTGCGCGAGGCCGACGTGCAGGTCAGCGTCGGCGCGGACCTGACGGCGACCGGGGTCGCCCTGATCCCGGCCTTCGGCCTGACCGGGCTCGGGGCCTGGCCGATCCTCGAGATGAAGCTGGCCCCGGACGAGCTGCGCCAGCTCGACGTCGCGCGCCGCGGGGCCGAGGCCGGGCTGTACTCGAAGCTCCGCGACAAGGTCGCGGCCGACTCGGACCTGGACCTGACGCGCGGCGCGATCGACGCGGCCGAGCTGGGGCGCGAGATCGCGCTCTATCAGGACAAGATCCTGCCCGGCCTGGAGGCCGCGCAGGACGGCTCGGCCGCCGCCGCGCTGAAGCTCGCCGACGCCCGCGCGGCGCTGGCCGACCTCGCGTCGCGGCGTCGGCAGGCGGTCCTCGCGATGAACCAGCTCCTCGGCCGCCCGCTCGACGCGCCGCTGTCGTTCTCCTCGGACCCGCAGGTGGCGCTGGCCGCCTTCTCGATGCGCGTCGCCGCGCGCGACCCGGTCGCCGCCGAGCGCGACGCGCTCGAGTCCCGGGTCAAGATCGCGCAGGCGGTCGAGGCCGAGGTCGACAAGAACCTGAAGGTCGACCAGCTGAGGCTCGAGCCGATCTCGCTGATCGGCCAGGCGCTCGGGCGCCTGGTCTCCGCGCTCTCCGGCGACGCGGTCGGCTCGCCGGAGCTGGTCGCGGCCGCGCGCGCGCAGACCCTCGACGCCCAGCGCGCGCTCGAGGCCTTCGACGCGTCCCTGCCGGCGGCGCGCGCGCGCCTGACTGCCGAGCTCTCGGCCTTGCGCGCGCGGCGCGCGGAGCTGGCCGGCCGGACCGACGCGGCCTCCCTCCTCGAGGCGGTCGAGCTCGAGCGCGAGGAGCTGCTGACCGGCGCCCAGCTGCGCGCCCTCGGCGGCGACACGCAGGCGGCCTCCGCGGGGAGCCTGCCCTCGTCGTTCGCGGGGCTCGAGGACCGCCTGCGCCAGGCCGAGGAGGCCGCTCAGCAGCCGACGCCGGCCGGAGGCGACCCTGGCGCCCTCGCGCCCCAGCCCGCCGTCGGCCTGCAGGGGACGCTGCGCGTGTGGGACGCGCGCGAGACGCTCGGCGGCGACCCCATCGGCAAGACCTTCGTCGAAGGCTGGGTCGAGGCGCGCCTGCGCAGCCCGTCGACGCCGCCCGAGGCGCTGGCGGCGCTCGCGCGCCTGCGGCAGGACGCGGCCGACGAGCGCCGCCGCCTGGACACGGCCTCGGCCGACGCGAGCGCGGAGCTCCTGCTCTCGCGCCTGCGCCTGGACGCGGGGCTTCTGCGCTGGTCGGAGGGCGTGGGCCTCGGCGACTCGGCGCGCGCGCGGGCCTCGGCGGACCTGGCCGAGGCGGCCGCGCTCCTGCGCCTGCCGCCGGACGTCAAGCCCGAGAGCCTGCTGGCGCTGCTCCCCTCCGACGGCCCCGGCGACCTGGCCTCGGTCGCCCAGCGGGCGCTCGACGACGCCGAGTCGCTCGACATGAAGGCCCTGCGCCAGACGCTGTTCGTGTCGGGCCTGCCCCCGGAGATGTCGGCCGGCGACGAGGGCCTGCCGCAGCTGCGCGCGGACCTGATCTCCCAGCGCATGAGCTCGCGCGGGTTCACGCCGCTCGCGGCCTTCGGTCTCTTCCGCGGTCAGTGGGTGTCGGGCGGCTTCCTGCAGGCGCCCGACCCCGACGCGATCCAGAGCGCGCTGACCGAGGTGCTCGACGACGCTTTGCGGCGCGAGCTCGAGAGCCAGGACCGCCTGAAGGCGCTCGGCCTGCTCCTGCACTCGCTGATGGCGTCGGTCTCCGACGAGACGCGCGTCGTCTCGGCCGACCGCCTGCGCGAGATCCTGGCGCGGCGCGAGCTGCAGGGCACGCTCGAGCGCGTGCGCGCGGGCATGGCGCCGGTCTCCGAGGCCGCGGCCGCGATGGCCGAGGTCGAGGCCTCCCAGCAGGCCTTCGTCGCGGCGGTGTTCGCGCTGAAGGAGGACTTCTCCCGCCTGACGACCCAGCTGACGGCGATCGGCCTCAAGCCCGCGTCCTACCGCGACGGCGGGGTCGCGCAGGCGGCGCCGGACCCGGGGCCGCTGGCGCGCACGCCGCGCGAGCGCCTGCTCGCCTACTGGGCGGACCGGATGCAGGACCCGGCCTTCGCGGCGCGCGTCGAGGCCCTGCTCGCCGGCCAGCCCGGGACGGCGCTCGCCCAGCTGGAGAGCCTGGCCGCCGGCTATCGGACCGCCGCGCGCGACGAGGCGGCGGTGCGCGACCGCGACTGGACGCCGGCCGAGCGCCTGGACCTGCTGACGAAGATCGACCTGCAGGGGCGGCGGGAGTCCCTCGAGGCGGTCCTCGGCGGCGTGCTCGACCGCCTGCAGGGCTCCGACCCGGGGCGGCGCCCGCAGTGGACTCAGCTGATGACCTTCCTGCAGGACGACGTCGCGGCGCAGGCGAAGGCGGCGCAGGGCGGCCTCGCGCAGGACGACGCGGTCGTCGGGGCGATCCGCGGGGAGCTGCGCTCCGCGCTGAAGGCGCCGCCGGAGCTGGCCGCGCGGCTCCGGGCCCTCGACGCCCTGCGCGCGCGCGC
>JAGWRY010000462.1 GCA_028869495.1 Elusimicrobiota bacterium
ACGGCGGCCTTCCCGTCCTCTCCGTCGCCTGCTTCGGTCTTGTTTTTCATAAACACCTCGCGCTCAGACCGCCAGGAGTGAGCGCCGCCGCGACTGCGGCATAAACGGTCACCCCTTCCGCGAATCCGAAAGGGCGGCCCAACCCCCGCCGCGCCCCACCCTTTCGGACAGCCCGCTGCGCGGGACCGCCAGCTCGTCTGCGACGAGGGCGGTTCCCAGGTAGGGGCCCACCATTTATTCCTCGCCGCGGCGGCGCTCCTCGGCGGTCTTCGACCCTCCGGGCGTTCGGAGGTGTTTATGAAAAACAAGACCTGCGCGAACGCCGGAGAGGACGGGAAGGCGGTGACGGCGCCTGGAGTCGAAGAGTCCACGGAGGCTTTGAGGGTGAAGCGGTCCCGAGTCCCGCTCTACCGGATCGTCCTGGACCGGACCGGCTCCATCGCCAAGGAGGGGACGGCGTTCGTAACCTGCGGGAACGAGGCCGCGAAGCTGTTCAAGCAGTTCCTGGGGGAGGTCCCCGAGGAGCACTTCCTGCTGATGGTGCTCGACAGCCGTCGGCGGGTGATCGGAGTCAGCGAGGTGAGCGTCGGGACCCTGTCGGCGTCCCTCGTGCATCCCCGCGAGGTGTTCCGGGCGGCCATCCTGCTCAACGGGGCGGCGGCCATCGTGGCGCACAACCACCCGAGCGGCGACCCGACGCCGTCGGCGGAGGACCGGGACGCGACTCGGCGCCTGGTCAGGGCGGGGGAGCTCCTGGGCATCCCCGTGGCGGACCACGTCGTCCTGGGGGAGGGGGCGAACTTCTTCAGCTTCCGGGAGCATGGCCTGCTCTGAGCGGGCCTTCCGCGCCGCCGCCCCGGGGAAACCCGGGGCGGTCCGCGGGCGGCTCGCCCGAAGGAGACCAAGACCATGTTCGCCTTGTGGAACGAGACAGATCAGGTGTTCGCCAGCCATGACCTTTTCGAGACTGTCGCGGAGGCCGAGACCTACGCCGAGAAGTTCCGGGCCCGCTTCGCCGGGCAGGGCTACTACCTCACGAAGGACTGGCACCGGATCGACCCCGCGGACGTCGAGCTTCACGTCGTCCCGGCCGACGACTAGTCGGCCGGGCGGGGCGGAGTTCGCCCCGTGCCGGGCGCGGACCGGTCCGCGAGCGCTCCTCCCTGCCGGATCTGCGGCAGGGACCGCAAACTCCGCGATGGAACGAAAGCGGGGGGCATGACGTAGTGTCTCATGCTTCCCGGCAGCGAAGACGGCTTCGCCTGGGCGCAGTGGGATTGGCGCCCGCTCGCGCGCTTCGGCACCTGGACGGCGCTCTGCGCGTCTTGGGCCGTCCACGCCCGCGTCCTCACGTTGCCGGCCGCCGCGCATTTCTTGCGCCAGGCCGTCCTCATGGAGTTCCTGACGTTCGGCGTCTCGACTTATGTGGGGGCCTGCGCGTTGATGGGCGGGCTACGCCTTGCGCTGACCTTCGACGCGGCCGCCTACTCCTTGGCGGAGCGCCTGCTCTCTTCGCGAACGAGGAGCATGTCGTTTGCGGGCTCGTTCCTCGCCGCCCTGACCGTCGAGTTCGCGCTCGTGTTCGGCGCGCTCCTCCTCTGGCGGGAAGCTCATGCCGGCGCGCAGCTCGCGCGCTTGGCGGGCGGGCTCCTGCGATGATGACGAGCCTGCGGGTCGTTCGCACGGGCAAGCGGCCCCGCCGTCTCATTCGCACGGCCGAGGACGCCTGCCGCGTCCTGCGCCCGCTGGCGCGCGGCCTGGACCGGGAACACTTCTGGCGCCTAGACCTCGACGCCCGGGACCGTCTCATCGCCTGCGAGCTCGTCTCGATCGGCAGTCTAGACGCCTCG
>JAGWRY010000463.1 GCA_028869495.1 Elusimicrobiota bacterium
CGCGCGTCCACCCGCGCCCAGCCCGCGCGCGGCAGGCCCGCGGCGACCCAGCGCTGGTAGGAGACCGCCGCGCGGAAGAAGGGCCCGGCCGGGCGGCCCGGGTAGCGGGTCTCGAGCGCGTCGGCGGCTTTCTGCGCGCGGTCGAAGTCCAGGTCGTAGAACAGGTCGACGACCCGCGCGAGGTCGCGGTTGATCCGCTCCGGCGTCGGCGCCTTCGGCGCGGGGCGAGCGGCCGCCGGGGCGCCGGCGGCGAGCAGGACGGCGAGCGCGGCGGGGAGCATGCGGGCATTGTACTTCCTTGGAATGATAGAATGGCGTCATGGCGAAGGAAGCGGTCGTCCTGATCGGCCACGGCGCGACGGCGTCGGACACCCCGCGCGCGCTGATCGCGGAGCTTAAAAAACTGGAGTCCGAGCGCCAGGCGCGCCGCGAGACGGCGATGAGCCCGCGCGAGGCCGAGCTCGACCGCCGGGTCCGCGACTGGCCGCGCACGCCGGAGAACGACCCGTACAAGGCCGGCGTCGAGGAGATCGCGCGCGCGCTGGCCCCGCGCCTCGGCGGCCGCAAGCTCGTCGTCGCCTACAACGAGTTCTGCGCGCCGTCCGTCGAGGACGCGATCGAGGCGCTCGCGCGCGAGGGCTTCACGCGCGTCGAGCTCGTCTGCACGATGTACACGCGCGGCGGCGTCCACTCCGAGTTCGAGCTCCCGGCGCTGGTCGAGAGCGAGCGCCGCAAGCACCCGGGACTGACGATCGACTACGCGTGGCCTTTCGAGCCCGCCTTCATCGCGGAGTTCCTGGCCGGACAGCTCGACCGCGCCCGCGCCGGGCGCTGACGCCTCAGCGTCCGACCGCCGCCAGCGTCGCGCCGGCGAGCCAGGCGATCAGCCCGGTCCGGCACCTCCGCGCGGCCGAGATCGTCTCGCGGCCCGCGTCGGTCAGGCGCCAGGTCATCGGGTCGTAGAGCGTCCCCTTCGGCGCGTTCAGCGGCAGGCTGGACAGGAGGCTCGTGTAGATCAGCCTCTGCTGGAGCTCGTCGCGCTTGCCGACGCAGGACGTCCGCGGGCAGGAGACCTTCAGGAAGTGTCCGCGCCGGTCCGGGCGCCGCAGCGCGAAGGTGGTCGCCCCGCGGAAGAAGCGGTCCGGCATCGCTCCGTCCACCTCCTTCAGCTCGGCCTCGACGATCTTCGGGTAGACCGTCTCGACCAGCTTCCAGCAGCGCTCGCTCCTCTCGCAGGCGCAGGCGGCGGCCGAGGGGGAGCCGGGCGCCTTCGGCGCGGCGGCCCGCGCCGCGGGAGCGGCCGCCATCAGCGCCAGCAGAGCCGCGGACGTCGCTCGGGGGCCCACGGCCCCAGTATAGCCCGCGGCCGCCCTTTCCTCCATAGGGGCGTTTAGGCTACAATGCGCGCGCTATGGCCATCGAACAGACTCTGATCCTCATCAAGCCGGACGGCGCCGCGCGGCGCCTGACCGGCCTCACGATCGACCGTCTCGACTCCACCGGGCTCGAGATGGTCGCCGCCAAAATGGTCTCGGTCTCCGAGAAGCTCGCGCGCGAGCACTATAAGGCGCTCTCCGACAAGCCGTTCTTCGAGGGCCTGATCAAGTACATCCGGGGGGAGTTCCACGGCATCAAGGACCACCGCATCCTCGCCCTGGTCTACCGCGGCGAGAACGCGATCAAAGCCGTGCGCGCGATCGCCGGCGCGACGAACCCCGAGCAGGCCGCCGCGGGCACGATCCGCGGCTCGTTCGGCCGCATCACGACCGCGGGCCAGTTCGAGAACGTGATCCACGCCTCGTCGGACCCGGCGGACGCGGCGCGCGAGGTCGCGCTCTGGTTCAAGAAGGAAGAGATCCTTCCTTAAGCCGATGACGCTCGGGGTCCTGCTCGCGCTCTCGCTCTCGGCGGCCGCCGCCCCGCGCCCGTGGACCCTGCCCGGGGACACCGTCACGGTGCGCACGGTGGACGGCTGGACCCTCCGCGGCGTCTGGGAGAAGGCCCAGCCGGGCCAGCCCACGGTCGTCCTCCTCCACGGCACCGGACAGCGCAAGGAGGACTGGCGGCCGATGGCCTACGCGCTCAAGCGCGCGGGGGACGGCTATTTCGCGCTGGACCTGCGCGGTCACGGCGAGAGCCGCGTGACGCCGACGGGCTCGACGATCACCTGGCACGACCTGCGCGCCGGGCGCGACGTCAACGACTTCGAGGACATGTCGCACGACGTCGAGGCGGCGGTCGCGACGATGACCGCCGCGGGAGTCCCCGAGAGCTCGATCGGCATGATGGGCGCCGAGGTCGGCGGCAGCATCGGCGTGCGCTACGCGGCCATCCACCCGAAGGTCCCTTTCGTGATCCTGCTCTCGCCGGCGCTGGCTTGGCGCGAGGTGCCGATCGTCAACGCGGTGCGCGCGTTCCAGGGCCGCTCGACCTCGATCCTGATGGTGCTCTCCGACGCCGACAAGCTTTCGTCGCGCGACACCCCGCTCCTCTACACGTTCGCCAAGCTCGCCGTCGGCGAGAGGCACGCCGAGCTGATCACGGTCCCCGAGGAGCGCGGCACGCGGATGCTGGCGCGGAACAGGGGCCTGATCGGCCGGATCGTCGACTGGATCGCGAACCCGATCACCCCGGAGCCGCCCCAGCTCTCGACGGCCGCCGTCGCCGGCTCCACCGAGGCGGTCGCGGGCTCGACCGTGACGCCGGAGGACTCGGGCCCGCGCTTCGGCATTGCGCCGGACACCGGGCCCGCGCCCGGCGGCGGATCGTCCGCGCCGGGCGCGCAGCCCCCGCCGTCCGACGACGGC
>JAGWRY010000464.1 GCA_028869495.1 Elusimicrobiota bacterium
ACGCCGCCGCCCCGGCGCCGTCCGAACCCGCGGCGCCGGGCCGCGAAGGCGAGCGCCCGGAGGGAGACCGCCGGGAGCGCTCCCGCGAGCACGAGCGCCGCGAGCACGGCCGCGGCGAGCACGGAAGGGGAGAGCAGGGGCGGGGAGAGCACGGCCGCGGCCGCGAGCACGGCCGGGACCACGGCCGGCGCGACGAGCGCCGCGAGCACGGCCGGGACCACGGCCGGGATCACGGCCGGCGCGACGAGCGCCGCGAGCACGGCCGCGAAGGCGAGCGCACCAACGAGGTGCGCGGCGCCCGCCCGCCGGTCAAGCGCGAGGTGCTGGCCAACGTCTCGTTCGAGGAGACGCGCGTCGCGATCCTCGAGGACGGGCGCCTGGCCGAGCTGCACTGGGAGCGCCGCGGGGCGCAGAACATCGTCGGCAACATCTACAAGGGCACGGTCGAGAACGTGCTCCCGGGCATCTCGTCGGCCTTCGTCAACATCGGCTTCGAGAAGAACGCCTACCTCTACATCTCGGACGTTCTCGGCGAGAAGGGCGCGGCGATCGACGCGACGCTGAAGAAGGGCCAGACGATCATGGTCCAGGTCGCCAAGGAGGCGATCAGCACGAAGGGCCCGAAGGTCACGATGGACGTGACCCTGCCCGGCCGCTACCTGGTCCTGACGCCGTTCCAGGACTACGTCGGCATCTCGAAGCACATCGCCGAGCCCGAGGAGCGCCGGCGCCTCGAGGCCGTCGTCGAGCGCCTGGCCGGGTCGTCCCTCGGCGGCAAGGGCTTGGTCGTGCGCACCGAGGCCGAGGGCGCCAGCGAGGAGGAGCTCGAGCGCGAGGCGAAGTACCTGCTCGAGGCCTGGCAGAAGATCCAGAAGAAGTTCGACGAGACGCCGCCGCCGACGCTCCTGCACCAGGACCTGAGCCTGGCCCTGCAGGTCGCGCGCGACCTGATGTCCGACCAGGTCTACGTGTACATGGTCGACGACAAGGCGGTCCACGCGGAGCTCGTCGCCTTCGTCGAGGGCTTCGCGCCCGAGCTGAAGGAGCGCGTGCGCCTCTACGACGCGAAGACGCCGATCTTCAAGGCGTTCCGCATCGAGCCCGAGATCTCGCGCATCCGCGAGACGAAGGTGCCGCTCCCGAACGGCGGCTCGATCGTGATCCAGGAGGCGGAGTCCCTGTGCGCCGTCGACGTGAACACCGGCCGCTTCACCGGCTCCAAGTCGCAGGAGGAGACGGTCACGCAGACGAACATCGAAGCGGCGCAGATGGTCGCCCAGCAGCTGCGCCTGCGCAACATCGGCGGCATCATCGTCGTCGACTTCATCGACATGCGCAAGGCGTCGAACCGGCAGAAGGTGATGGAGGCCTTCGCGTCCGCCTGCCGCGCGGACCGAGCGAAGATCCGCATCCTGCCGATCACGCGCCTGGGTCTGATCGAGCTGACGCGCGAGCGCAAGCGCATGTCGACGGCGGCCCTGCTGACCTCCGAATGCCCGGAGTGCCGCGGCTCGGGGCGCGTGCTCTCGAGCGAGACCCTGCGCATCAAGATCCAGCGCGAGATCTTCGAGATGACCGCCGGCCGCCCGGGCGGCGCGATCCGCGTCGTCCTGCATCCGGACGTCGCGGAGGCCTTCCGCGGCCAGCACCAGACCATCGAGAAGAACGTGCATCGGTCGGTGAAGATCCAGGCCGACCCCCAGCTGATGTGGGAGGACTACAAGATCATCCTCGAATGAAGCGCCTCGCCCTGCTGACGCTGACGGCCGTCCTGCTCGCGCCGACCCCGCGCGCCCGCGCCGCGGACGACGGGATCGCGATCGCGGTCGAGGGACGCGTGCGCCCGGTCGCGGCCTCGTACCGCGCGGACGGGCGCCTCTACATCGACGCGAAGAGCGTCGGCGGGATGTACGACGGCGAGGTCTACTGGTACCCGGTCTCGGGCCGCGTCCAGCTCTCGGTGCGCGGGAGGACCCTGCAGTTCGTCGTCGGGGCGAACGGGGCGTCGGCCGGGGCGGAGACCTTCTCCCTGCCGGCGCCGGTGATCGTGCGCGCGTCGCGCGCGTTCATCCCGCTCGATTTCCTGAGCTCGGAGGCCTTCGAGCGCTGGAGCGGCTACGACGCGCGCTACGACGCGACCTCGCGCACGCTGCAGGTGGACCGCCGCACGACCGCGGGCCCGGTGCACGCGTTCTCCTACGAGGACCGCACGCGGATCGCCGTCGAGCTGGGCCCGGGCGTCTCGGCGCGGGCCGAGGCCCGCGGCGTCGGCGCGGTCGAGATCATCGTGCCGGGCGGCGTCGTGGACGGCGACCAGCGCGTCGACGTCGGCGACGGGATCGTGGACTGGTACTCGATCCGGCAGGAGCCGCGCCTGGCCCGGGTCACCGTCAAGTTCGCCTCCGACGGCGAGCGCTGGCGCTCGTCGTTCCTCGCCGACCCGCGCCGCTTCGTCGTCGACGCGTACGCGTCCGGCGTCGCGCCGGGATCGGCGGCTCCGGCGGCGTCCGACGAGGACTCCGCGCCCGAGCGGCCGTCCGCGCCGCCCCCCGCGCCC
>JAGWRY010000465.1 GCA_028869495.1 Elusimicrobiota bacterium
GCGCGCGCGCGCCCGGGCGGCGACATGGCCGGCGACTGCGCGCTCTACGCGGGGATGTTCGGCCGCGAGCGCCCGGACGCGGTGCGCGACGCCCCGCAGGCCCGCGTCGCCTTCCGCGCGGGGCTGGCCGCGCACCGCCGCGGCGACGACGCCGCCGCGCAGGTCTACTGGACGGACTGCCTCGACCGGTCCGCGGTCGGCACGCTCGTCCGCGACCTCTGCCTGGCCGGGCTCGACCGGATCACGCCCCCTCTCCCGAAGCCCGCGACGCCGGGCGCGCGGGAGGCGCATAAGATGTACCTGGAGGGCGTCGCGGCCTACGCGCGCGGCGACTCGAAAACGGCCGGCCGGCGGTGGCGGACCTGCCTCGCCGCGGACGGCGCGAACGCCGGCTGCCGGGCGGGGCTGCGCAAGCTCGACGACGACGCGCGCAAGGCCGCGGCCGGTCAGAAGTAGTACTGCGCGGTCAGCACGGTCTGGTTGGGCTGGCGGCCGTACTCGGTGCGGCGCTCGCCGCCGAAGCGCTGGAGGCCGGCCGCCAGGTAGAGGTTCTCGAGCGCGTTCCAGGTCAACGTCGGCGAGAAGAAGGTCGAGCCGTCGTCGGCGTTGACGATCCCGACGGCCGAGAGCTTGAGGAGCGGGTTCAGGTCCTTCGAGAAGGTCGCTCCGAAGTAGTCGCGCGCGACGCCGACCTCGGTGCCGGCCAGCACGGGCGCGAAGTCGTAGCGCGCGGGATCGGTCGCGCCGTTCCCGGCGTAATACCACTCGAAGACGAAGGCCGAGTTCTTGAGCCAGCGCCGCGACGGGTCGTCGGGGACGTCGTAGTCCCAGCCGAGATCCGCCTTCCAGTACGGCGTGCGCTTCCTCGGGTCGAAGCGCGCCCACTCGCCGTGCAGGGTGCCGTCGAAGACGGTGCCGGCGAAGTCGCCGCCGACCATCCAGGAGTCCTTGGCGACGCCGGTCTTGCCGCCGAGGGCCGAGACGTCCCAGCCGTCGACGTTGTCGTGGACGCGCGCGAGCAGCTGGTGGCCGAGCCAGGCCTCGTTCGGCGCCCAGACGAGCTCGGCCTGGCCGAGGGCGCCGACGCCGAGGCGCGCGTAGAGGGCGTCGACGCCGCGGCGCTCCTCGGGCTCGATCGCGGTCGGCTGGTAGGGGTTGAGGACGTCGGTCGGGTTCCAGAGCTTGCCGGTGCCCCAGGCGATGCGCTGGCGTCCGGCGCGCGCGGTCAGGCGGTCCCCCTCGTAGCCGAGCCAGCCGCGGTAGACGCCCTGACCGTAGCCGTTGAGCGTGCCGGTCGAGATCGTGCTCTGCATGTCGAGCCAGGGGCTCGGCGGCTGGTAGCCGTAGGCCTTGAAGTCGAGGGTGCGGAAGTAGGAGCCGGCCGCGACCTGGTGGTCGTAGTCGGCGTGCGCGCGGAAATGCCCGGCGGTCTCGTCGAGGGTCAGTCGCCCGCGCGTCGTGTTCAGGTAGTAGGGCCGGTCGTCGAGAGTACCGTGCGAGTACTGCCAGACGTCCTTCACGTAGCCGCCGGCCTGGAGGCCGGCCGAGGCCGGGAGCGCCGCCGCGGCCAGGAGGGCCGCCAGGACGAGCCTACGCGTCACGCGTCTCCTCGCCGGCCAGCGCGCCGTCGGCCAGGCGCACGACGCGGCGGGCGCGCGACAGGACGGCCGGGTCGTGGCTGGAGAACAGGAAGGTGACGCCGGCCTCGCGGTTGAGCTCCTCCATCAGCTCGAGGAGGGCCGCGCCGGTCTTGGAGTCGAGGTTGGCGGTCGGCTCGTCGGCCAGGACGAGCGCCGGCCGGTGGACGATCGCGCGCGCGACGGCGACGCGCTGCTGCTGGCCGCCGGACAGGCGGTCGGGCAGGCGGTCGGCTTCCTTGTCGAGGCCGACGCGGCGCAGAGCCTCGAGGGCCTCGCGGCGGCGCTCGGCGTAGCCTGCGCCCTGCAGGACGAGCGGGTACTCGACGTTCTCGACGGCGGTCAGGACCGGGACCAGGTTGTAGGCCTGGAACACGAAGCCGAGCGCGCGCAGGCGAAAATCCGCCAGCTGGTCGGCGCCGAGGCGCGAGACGGGCGCGCCCTCGAAGAGGACCTCGCCCTTGGTCGGACGGTCGAGGGTGCCGATCACGTTGAGGAGCGTGGACTTGCCCGAGCCGGAGGGGCCGGCCAGGGCCGTGAACTCCCCCCGCGCGACGGAGAAGCTGACGCCGCGCACCGCGGCGACCTTGGTCCCGCCGGGGTAGATCTTCTCGACGTCGCGGACCTCGACGAGCGGGGCGTGCGCGGGCTTAGACATGGCGCAGGGCCTCCGCGGGCTTGAGCCGCGCCGCGCGCAGGGCCGGCGGCAGGGCGGACAGCAGCGCGATCGCGAAGACCGCCGCGCAGGCGAAGGCGTGCGCGCCCCAGGACGGGCGCAGGTAGATGACCGACGGGAAGGGCAGGAAGTACGAGAAGGCCTGGCCGACCGGGAGCGGCAGGCCCGCGCGGCCGAAGTGCCAGATCAGCGCGGCGCCGACGGCGGTCCCGGCCGCGACGCCGACGGCGCCCAAGAGCGCCGACTCGGTCAGGATCAGGCGCAGGATCCAGCGCGGGCGCGCGCCGATCGACATCAGGACGCCGAACTCGCGCACGCGCTCGAAGAGGCTCATCAGCTGGGTGTTGAGGATCCCGAGTGCGACGATCGCGAAGACGACGACGAGGACGACGTCGAGGATCGCGTCCTGGAACTGCTCGACGCCGAGGATCTCGTGGTCGATGTCCTTCCAGGTCAGCACGCGCACCGGCCGGCCCTTCAGCGCGGACTCCAGCGAGTCGCGGACCGCGTCGACCTGGTCCAGGTCCTTGAGCTTGAGCACGTAGTTGTTGATCTGCCCCGGGCGCCCGAGCAGGGCCTGGAAGGCGGGCAGGGGCACGTAGGCGATCGAGTTGTCGAAGGACTCCGAGGCGGTGTGGAAGGTCCCGACCAGGCGGAAGACGTCGGCGCCGAGCGAGCCGTCGGCGGCCTGCGCCATGATGACGGCCTTCTCGCCCAGGCGCAGGTCCAGGCGCCGCGCGAGCTTGTCGCCGAGGTAGAGGTCCTTGCCGCCGGACAGGTAGCGCCCGGAGGACACGTAGCGGCTCATGTCGGTGATCCGCTCCTGCACGGCCGGGTCGACGGCGACGACGAGCACGCCGACCGAGGTCTGCGGCGTCGAGATCAGGCTGGTCAGCGTGATGCGGCCCGCGCCGGCCAGCACGCGCGGGTCGCGCGCGACGGCGGCCGCGATCGGGGCCGGGTCCTTGATGAAGCGGTCGGGCATCTTCATCTGCTCGACGCGCGGGTCCTGGATCTGGATCTGGCCGGTGATCGAGCCGGTGGACTTCTCGACGAGCTGGGACTGGAGCGAGCGCATCAGGCTCTGCCCGAACATGATCGCGGCCAGGCCGAAGGCCATCGAGGCGGCGTTGATCAGGCTCCGGCGCCGGTTGCGCCAGACGTTGCGCCAGGCCAGCCTCAGCACGCTACCTCCCGCCTCTCTGCAGGCGCTGGTAGCTGAAGAAGGAGTCCTTGAGCGGGATGTCGAAGTCCAGCTCCTTGTAGAGCAGGACCGTCTTCTTGCCCGGCTTCTTGGCCGGCACGCACTCGAGGCGCAGCGGCACGCGCCGCCCGCCCATCATCTTGATGTCGGAGAGCGTCATCGTGCGGATCAGCTCGCCGCGCTCGGAGTAGTCCTCCTCCTTCAGCGGCACGACCGAGTCGTCGGCGTCGTAGACGGCGGCCTCGCTGATCACTTTGCCCCAGACGACCGGGGCGTCCGGCTTCGGGATCGACTCGATGCGGTAGACGACGCGGTCCTTCTCCTTGCGCGTGCTCAAAAGCTTGTGCGTGTAGTCCTTGACGATCGAGTCGGCCTTGACGATGTCCTCGTAGGTGAAGTCCGAGCCCTCCCAGGCCGAGTGCATCATCGTGGGAGGAATTTTGATCGCGCGCTCGACCTTCGGCAGCCACAGCCACATCTCGTCGCCGCGCCGCAGCGTCGTCTCGCCGCGGTCCTTGGCCGGCGCGCGGATGACGATGAAGGCCATCGTCCGCTTCTTGTTCCAGCCCTCGACGTCCATCGTGCGCGTCCAGTCCGGCGTCTGGATCGTCATCGTCAGCCGCGCGTGCGACGAGTCGCCGCGCAGCGCCTTGTTGGCGCGGTCGACCAGCTCGTCGACCGTGAACTTTGCCGCCGACGCGGACGCCGCGGCGCAGAGGAGGAAGGCGGCGGTGAGAACGCTCTTCACGCCCGGCATTCTACAATAGCCGCGCCGTCAGCGCACGGAGCGCGCCAGGCGGATGCCGTCGTAGACGCGGTCGCCGGGGTCGCCGTGGACCCTCTGCCAGGCCGCGAGCCACTTCTCGCCGCCGAAGAAGAAGCCGCCGCGGGCGACGCGCTCGGCGCCCGCCGGGCCTTCCCAGGCCGAGCCGTCGGACGGCGCGCCCTTGTAGGAGGGATGGTAGGCGTCCTCGACCCACTCCAGGACGTTGCCGGCCATGTCGCAGAGCCCCTGCGGGGTGTTCCCCTTCGGCTTCGAGCAGACCGGCCAGGGGGCGTTGCGCCCGCAGCCCTTGGCGCCGGGCATTTCCTCGTAGACCGCGCGCGCGCAGGTCGGCGGCTCGTCGCCCCACGGATAGGTGCGGTCCTGCGGCCCGCGGGCCGCGTACTCCCATTCGGCCTCGCTGGGCAGCCGCGCGCGCGCCCACGTCGCGAACGCCTTCGCCATGAACCAGTCCACGCCGACCATCGGCTCGTTCCCGCCCGGCGGCAGCGGGGCGAGCTTCGTTTTCGGCATGACGCAGGCCCCGGCCGCGACGCACTCCTTGTATTGGGCGACCGTCACCAGGCTCTTCGACATCTCGAAGGTCTTCACGCTCACGCGGTGCGCGGGGCGCGAGCGCGCCGGCCCCGCGTCCGAGCCCATCGTGAAGGTCCCGCCGGGGATCTTCACCCAGCGGATCGGCGCGGCCTTCGCCGCGAAGGCGGACGGCGCGGCGAGCAGGAGGGACAGGGCGAGGGCTCTCATGACGACAGTGTGCGCCCGGGGAGCGGCAGCGTCAAGGGACCCGGAGGGCGCGCGCAATGCGGCGCCAGGCCGCGCGCTTGCGCGCGTAGGGGACGGACGCGTTGGCCGGGGAGGACGAGGGCAGGACGAAGACGCGCGCGAGAATCTTCTCCCCCCGCCGCGCTTTCTCGAAGGACGCGGCGGCCTTGCGGCCGTTCAGGAAGACCGCGCGCACGCCGGTCCTGCGGATCTGGTCCAGGACCGGGTTGTGTCTCTCGCGGCGGATGGCGGAGTCGAGGCTCCCGCGCCGGTGCGCGTCGGAAACGACGTCCCAGAGCGCGATCCTCCGGGCCTTCAGACGGACTAGGCGACGACGATAGCTCAACGAACGAAAATCTTCGTCCAGCGCGTCGCCGAGCAGGTCCCAAAAGGCGTTGCGCGGATGGCCGTAGTACTGCCCGCGGCGCAGGGACTCCGCGCCGGGCAGCGAGCCCAGGATCAGGACGCGCGGGGCGCGGCCGACGACGGGGGCGAAGGAGCGGGCGCGGGGCACGGCCCCATTATTGTTAAAATCACGCCCGTGAAGCGATACGCGTGCGTGCACGGCCATTTTTATCAGCCGCCGCGCGAGAACCCGTGGACCGGGGTCGTCGAGCGCCAGCTGGCGACCGGGCACGACCACGACTGGAACGCCCGCATCGCGCGCGAGTGCTACGTGCCCAACGGCGAGGCGCGCGTGATGGACGCGGCCGGGCGCATCGTGGACCTCGTCGACAACTACGAGCGGATGTCGTTCAACTTCGGGCCGACCCTGCTCGCCTGGTTCGAGGAGGCCCACCCGCACGCCTACCGTCGGCTGGTCGAGGCCGACCGGGCCAGCGCCGCGCGCCTGGACGGGCACGGCAACGCGATCGCGCAGGCCTTCCACCACACGATCCTCCCCCTCGCCGACCCGCGCGACCGCCTGACCGAGATCCGCTGGGGCCTGGCCGACTTCGAGCACCGCTACGGGCGCAAGGCCGAAGGCCTTTGGCTGCCCGAGTGCGCGGCCGACGACGCGACGCTGGCGACGCTGGCGGCCGAGGGCGTCAAGTTCACGATCCTGGAGCCGCACCAGGGCCTCGAGGTCCTGCCCGCGCCGGGCGGCGCCTGGAAGCCGGCCGCGGAGGCGCTGATCCCGGGCGTGCCCTACCGCTGGCACGGGCCCGGCGGCGCGCAGATGTCGATCTTCTTCTACGACGGCGCGCTCTCGCGCGCGGTCGCCTTCGAGCGGGCGATGACCGACAGCCGCTCCTTCGCCAAGCGCATCCTCGGCCGCATCCTGCCGACCGCCGAGGACGGGCTCTGCCTGCTGGCCACCGACGGCGAGTCCTACGGCCACCACGACCCGTTCGCCGAGATGGGCCTGGCGCATCTCCTGCGCTACGCCCTGCCCGAGCTCAAGGTCGAGCCGGTCAACCTGGCCTGGTACCTGGCGAAGCACCCGCCCCAGCGCGAGGTGCGCCTGAAGCCCGGCGGCACCTCCTGGTCCTGCGCGCACGGCGTCGAGCGCTGGCGGTCGGACTGCGGCTGCGGCGCCGTCGACGGCCGGCACCAGAGGTGGCGCGGGCCCCTGCGCGCCGCGCTCGAGCGCCTGCGCGGGCGCCTCGCCGAGCTCTACGAGACGACGGCGCAGGGCCTGATCCCGGACCCCTGGGCCGCGCGCGACGCCTACGTGTCCGTCGTGCTCGACCGCTCCGACGAGTCGGTCGCGCGCTTCCTGGCGGCGCACGCGCCGGGCGCGAAGTCCGAGGCGGACAAGGTCCGCGCGCTGACCGCGCTCGAGATGCAGAGGCGCGCGCTGATGATGTTCACCAGCTGCGGCTGGTTCTTCGACGAGCTCTCGCGCCTGGAGCCGGTGCAGGTCCTGCTCTACGCGGCGCGGGCGCTGGAGCTGGCGCGCGCGCTCGGCGCCGACTTCGAGCCCGAGCTCGTCGCGGGCCTGGCCCAGGCGCCGAGCAACGAGGCGGCCTACGGCGACGGCCGCGGCGTCTGGGAGAAGCTGGTCAAGCCGCGCGTCCACACCCTCGACCACGTCGCCGCGCACTACGCGGTGTCGCTCCTCTTCGAGGACGCCCCGCCCGAGGAGGTCCAGACCCGCCGCGCGCGCTGCGACCGCTTCACGCGCCGCGTCGAGGGCGCGGTGACCGTCGCCGCCGGCCGCGCGGAGTTCACGGAGCTGACGACGCGCGCGCGCTGGGGCCGCGCGTTCTTCGCGGCCGTCCTGCCCGGCCAGCGCGTGCAGGCCTTCGTCTGCGGCCCGGACCTGCCCGACGCGGAGTTCGACGCGCTGCTGGCCGACGCGGCGCGCGGCGGCGCGGGGCGCCCCCTGCCGCCCGGGCGCCACTTCCTCCTGCGCGACCTGCGCCCGGACGAGCGCGAGAAGGTGCTCAACCTCGTCTTGAAGCGGCGCCTGGCGCGCTGGGAGTCCGGCGCGCGCGAGTACCTGGAGGAGACCCTCCCCCTGGTCGAGCAGTTCCGCGGCCTGGGCCTGCCCCTGCCGCCGGGCCTCGGCGAGGAGACGCGCCTGGTCCTCTCGCAGGTCCTCGCGCACACGGCCGGGCGCTTCGCCGAGGGCGACCCCGGGGCGCTGGCCGAGTTCCGCGCGACCCTGGCGCGCGGCAAGGCCGCCGGGCTTGAGATCGCGACCGGGATCGCCGAGGACCCGTGGGAGCGCGGCGTCGAGCGCGTGCTGGACGTCCTCGAGCGCGACTTCGCCGAGGCGCCCCTGCGCGAGCTCCTCGAGGCGGTGGACCTCGCGGGGCGCGCGGGCCTGGCCCGGTGGCGCCAGGGCGCGCAGACGCGCTACTTCCGGCTCTGGAAGGCGCGCAGGAACGGATCGGGCCCGGCGCGCGAGGCCGCCGCGGCCCTGGGCCTCGCGGTCTCCGCCCCCTAGGCGGCGGGCAGGCTCCTCAGCTCCTCGCGGACGTAATAAAGAAGCGTCGGGGCGAGGATCACCCCGGTCACCCCCATCGTCGCCTCGCCGACCAGCAGGGCCGCCAGCGTCGCCCACATC
Organism: Elusimicrobiota bacterium; assembly: GCA_028869495.1. Lineage (GTDB taxonomy): Bacteria > Elusimicrobiota > Elusimicrobia > UBA1565 > UBA9628 > GWA2-66-18. Next base: position 8,080 of record JAGWRY010000465.1, read on the forward strand.
GGCAGCTCGATGCGCGCGCCGACGAGCCGGCTGTTCAGGAAGTACTCGGCCTTGTGGATCAGGACCAGGAAGGCCAGCGCGAAGACGGCCATCCGGTTCGACACGACCAGCGCCGCGGCGACGATCAGCGCGTTGCTGATCACGTTGCCGACGATCGGCACCAGGCCGCAGACGAACGTCGTCAGGATCAGCGCGGTGCGGAACGGCAGGCCGACGGCGAACAGGAAGGCGGCCGTCGCGAGCGCGTTGATCGCGGCGATCGCGACCTGCGCGCCCATCACGCGCTCGAAGCTGGCCGAGAAGAGCGCGACGCGCGCGCCGCACTCGCGCAGAAGGTCGCCCTCGGCGCCGCGCGCGGCCCGGGGCGGCGGGACGGTCAGGTAGCGCAGGAGGACGACGAAGACCGCGACGACGATCTGGAAGAAGCCGCGGGTCAGCAGGCCGCTGGTCGCGGTGATCGCGCGGACGTTGTCCTTCGCGCTCTGCAGGATCAGCGCGCGCAGGTCCTGCGGGCTCGACAGCGCGACGTCGAGACCGAGGTTCGACGCCAGCTCGCTCAGGCGCGGCAGGACGCGGTCGAGGAGCGCGGGCAGGCGCGCGAGCCCGATGCGGAAGAACGAGGCGAAGACGAAGGCGAGCAGGCTGCCGACGACCGCGAACAGCGCGACCGCGCCCCAGCGCGCGACGAACGGCGGCGCGCCGGAGCCGCGCAGGGCGGCGTCGGCGCGGTCCAGGATCATGTGCGCGAAGAGCGCGGCCAGCAGGGCGGTGCCGAGGTGGAAGCGGACCGCGGCCCAGAGCGCGAGCGCGAGCAGCGCGTAGGAGGCCTTCCGGGCGGTCGAAACATTCGCCATCGCGATTGTAAGGATAGCAATTCCCCGGCCTTGTCGTTCCGACGAGAAACCGTTACACTGGGGGCATGAACGACGACCGTCCGCTCGACTGGGTCAATGCCGCCTTCATGACCGCGACGCCGCTGATCGCCGTGCTGGGGACCGTCTGGTACGCCTGGAACTACGGCGTGAACCGGCTCGACGTCGCGAACTTCGGGCTGATGTTCGTGCTGACCAGCATCGCGGTGACCGGCGGCTACCACCGCTACTACTCGCACAAGTCCTACGAGTGCTCGAAGGCCGTCCAGCTCTTCTACCTGGTCTTCGGCGCCGCCGCGGTCGAGAACTCGGTCCTGAACTGGGCCAGCGACCACCGCGTCCACCACCGCTTCGTGGACACCCCCGAGGACCCGTACAACATCCTGCGCGGCGGCCTGTACGCGCACATGGGCTGGATCTTCTACAAGGACACGCGCGACCGGGACCGGCGCTACGCGAACGTCCCGGACCTGAGGAAGGACCCGCTGGTCATGTGGCAGCACCGCTGGTACCTGCCGTTGGTGGTCCTATTCACGTTCGCCCTGCCGACCTGGCTGGGCCTGCTCTACGGCCGCCCCGTCGGCGGCCTGCTCTGGGGCGGCTTCCTGCGCGTGGTCCTCGTCCACCACACGACCTTCTTCATCAATTCTCTCGCGCACCTGTACGGCGAGAAGCCGTACTCGCTGAAGGACACCGCCCGCGACTCCTGGTGGCTGGCGCCGCTGACCTTCGGCGAGGGCTACCACAACTTCCACCACAAGTTCCAGGCCGACTACCGCAACGGCATCCGCTGGTGGCAGTTCGACTCGACGAAGTGGTGGATCAATGTCCTGACCTGGACGGGCCAGGCGTGGAGGCTCAGGCGCACGCCGGAGCCGCTGATCCTGAAGGCGCGCCTCGAGGTCCAGAAGCAGGCCGTCGCCGAGAAGCTGGCCGCCGCCAACGCCTCGGAGCGGATGTGGAACCGGATCCACGCGCGCCTCGACGCCGGCGCCGCGCGCCTGCAGAGCGCGCACGCGGCCTACCTGGCCGCGCGGGCCGAGTACCGGCACCGTTACGACGAGTGGACGCACGAGATGCGTCGCCAATGGGACGAGACGCTGGCGGCGCGCCGCGCCGAGTACAAGGCCGCGCGCGAGCGCTGGAGCGGGATGATGACGGCGATGAACCGCCTGTCGAACCCGTCCCCGCAGAGCCTGCTGACGCTGACGGCCTTCCTCGACGTCGCCCGACGCCGCTTCTTCTAGGCGCGGCGGCGTCCCGTGTCCGCGGGCGATCCGAGGCCCGTTCCGGGGGCCGCCGTTCGCCGCGTCCTTCGTCGGGGCCGGGGCGGACGCCGGCCCCTGGAACCGTCGGCGGGTCGGTGGACGGGAACGCGTCCCGTCTTGACGCGGGCGCATTCCTCGGCTATAATAAACCGAGGAAACTAGTTAAGTTTCCATAGTTTCCATCCTCGACCATGGCCGACGCCGCCGCGCCCGCGCACGCCCCCTGGAAGCCGCGCTTCTCGCCGTGGCTGATCACGATCTCGGTGATGCTGGCGACCTCGATGGAGGTCCTCGACACCTCGATCGCCAACGTGGCCCTGCCCCACATCGCGGGCTCCCTGTCGGTCTCCCCGGACGAGGCGACCTGGGTGCTGACCAGCTACCTGGTCAGCAACGCGATCATCCTGTCGGCCTCGGCCTGGCTGTCGAGCTGGTTCGGGCGCAAGCGCTACCTGGCCTTCTCGGTCGCTCTGTTCGTGGTCGCCTCCGCGCTGTGCGGGATGGCGCAGACGCTCCCCCAGCTGATCGTCGCGCGCGTCCTGCAGGGCATCGGCGGCGGCGGCCTCCAGCCGCTCGCGCAGGCGATCATGCTCGAGTGCTTCCCCCCCGAGGAGCGCGGCGTCGCGATGGCCGCCTACGGGATGGGCATCGTCGTGATGCCGATCATCGGGCCGACGCTGGGCGGCTGGATCACCGACAACTTCTCCTGGCGCTGGGTGTTCTACATCAACCTGCCGATCGGCATCGCGGGCCTGCTGATGCAGGAGGTCTTCGTCGAGGACCCGCCGTGGATCGCGAAGATGAAGGCGCTGACGATCGACTACCTCGGCTTCGGGCTGATGGCGATCGGCGTGGGCCTGCTCCAGTTGATCCTCGACAAGGGGCAGGAGGCCGACTGGTTCGGCTCGACCTGGATCTGCTGGTCGGCCGCGATCTCGCTGGCCGCGCTGGCGGGCTTCGTCCTGTGGGAGCTGCGCCACGAGCACCCGATCCTGAACCTGCGCCTGCTGAAGAACCGCAACTTCGGCACGGCGACCTTCCTGATGGCCTCGCTGGGCGCCGTCCTGTACGGCTCGACGGCGCTCCTGCCGATCTTCATGCAGACGCTCCTCGGCTACACCGCGCTCCAGTCGGGGCTGGCGATGACTCCGCGCGGCGTCGGCTCGTTCTTCTCGATGCTCGTCGTCGGGCGCATCGTCAAGAAGGTGGACAACCGCGGATTGATGCTGGGCGGCTTCCTGGGGCTGGGCGCCTTCACGTGGCTCTTGAGCCTGCTGAGCATGGACATCACGCCCGCCAACATCGCCTGGCCGCTGGTCGCCAGCGGCTTCTGCATGGGCTTCATCTTCGTGCCGCTGACGACGCTGTCGGTCGCGACCCTGCGCCAGGACCAGATCCAGCAGGCGTCGGGCCTCTACAGCCTGCTGCGCAACCTCGGCGCCAGCGTCGGCATCTCGATGATCATCGCGATGCAGACGCGCGACGCCCAGGTGCACCAGGCGATGCTGGTCTCCCACGTGACCCCCTACGACTACTCGCTGCACGCCGCGCTCCAGAGCCTGGGCGGCGCCGTGCACGGCCTGGCGGGACTTCCGGCCGCCGGCATGATCTACATGCAGGTCCTGCGCCAGGCGGCTCTGCTCAGCTACCTGGACGCCTTCCGCTGGATGGCCGTCGCCTGCGTGCTGGTCTGCCCGCTGGCCCTGGTCTTCGTGAAGGGCCGCCCCGGCGCCGCCGCCCACGTCGCCCTCGAATAATCGACGGCTCCCCGCGGCGGAAATTGGGCCTTGCGCGACCGGGAAAATCTCGTACACTTTCTCCCGCGATGAGCGACCCCCGGATCTCGGTCCGCATCCACGAGGGCCCCGCCCCGACGCTGATCTACCTGCCCGGCCTGCACGGCGACTGGGGGCTGATCGGGGCGTTCCGCCGCGCGCTGGCCGGCAAGGTCCGCTTCGTCGAGATCGCCTATCCGCGCGACTGCGCCTGGGACCTCGACGCGCACGCGGCCGCGGTGGACGCGGCCCTGCGCGCGGACGGCATCTCGCGCGGCTGGATCCTCGGCCAGTCCTTCGGCTCGCAGGTGGCCTGGGCGATGGCGCACCGCGGCGCGTTCCGGATCGACGGCCTGATCCTGGCCGGCGGCTTCGTCTCGCACCCGAGCCCGGCCGGCGCGCGGCGCTTCCTGCGCTTCCTTCTCGCGCACACGCCGACCTCGGTCCTGCGCGTGCCGATGAGCCTGTGGGTCGAGGCCGGCGCCCTGCTCCTCCGCCGCAACCCCGAGACCGTCGCCGAACTGCGCGACTTCGTCCGCAACCGCACCGACGCCGACTGGGACGCCGCCGCGCGGCGGCTGACGCTGATGATCCGGGCCCGCGATCCGCGCCCGGTCGCCCGCGCCGCGAACTTCCCGGTCCACTACCTGGGCGGCCTGATCGACCCGCTGGTCGCCTGGCCGCTGGTCGTCTGGTGGCTCAAAGGCCGCTGTCCCGGCTATCAGGGAAGCCGCATCCTGCCCCTGGCCGGCCACAACGTGCTCGGCTCCCAGCCCGAGCGTTCGGCGGAGCAGGTGCTGGCGTGGCTGGCCGCGCCGCCGCCCCGGCCCTGAACGGGGGCTCCCCGGCCGAGCTCCGGGGAGCCCCCTGAGGGTCCTCCCGCCCTCAAACCCGGTGCCGCCGCCGCCGCCGTCCGCCCTCCGCCTCGTCGGACCAGACCGCCGCCTCCGCCGGGCGCACCAGCACGCGGCGCGCGTCCGAGACGACCTCGCCGTCCGAGGAGCGCGCCTGCGCGCGCAGGGTGTGCGGGCCCGGCCGGCAGTCGTTCCAGTCGAACCACCAGTAGCCGGACGCGTAGCGGCAGGGCAGGAGCGGGCCGCCGTCGAGAGAGACCTCGACGGCCGCCGCGCCGTCGGCGTCCACGCGCAGGGTGTACGACGGGGAGGTCACGACCTCTCCCGCCTGCGGAAAGTCGATCTTCACCGTTCGGACCGGCAGCATCGTCTTCGTCGTCATCGCGTCCTCCTTGAGGGTCACAGACCTTTGATCACGGCGGCCGCCGCGTAGACGATCACGAGCAGGAGCGACGAGCCCGCGAGCGCGACGGCGGCCTTCAGGCGTTCGACGAGCGGGCCGAGCCCGCGGCGCAGAGCGTCTCCATTGGCCATGGTCCGATGATAGCCCCGCGGCGGCCGCGGAGGCGATAGTCGGCGCGCAACAATCGCGCGCGCCCCGCGCGGCGGCGCCGCCCGACGGGGGCGCGCCGGATCGTGACCGTTTCGTGACCGCGGGCGCGGCGCGCGGGGCGCGAAGTGTTACAATGGCGGAGCGCTCCCGCGCCCCTCGATGGACAAGACGAAGATCCTGGCGGTCGACGACGAGAAGGACCTCCTGCTCGGCCTGAAGGCGCGCCTGCAGAGGGAAGGCTATCTCGTGCACTGCGCGTCGTCGGCCGAGAGCGGCCTGCTCGCCGCGCGCGCGGAGCGCCCCGACCTGGTCCTGCTCGACATCGAACTGCCGGGCATGGACGGCCTCGAGATGTTCCGCCGCCTGCGCGCCGAGACCAGCGTCCCCGTCATCTTCCTGACCGGGCGCGCCGCCGAGCTCGACCGCGTGCTCGGCCTGCGCCTGGGCGCCGACGACTACGTCGCCAAGCCCTTCAGCCTCGACGAGCTGTCGGCCCGCGTCGCCGCCGTCCTGCGCCGCGCCCGCCCCGAGCCCTCCGGCGCGCGCCGCTTCGGCGCGCTGGAGGTGGACCTCCCTCGCCGCGAGGTCCGCGTCAACGGCCGGCCGCGCGCGCTGGCGCCCAGCGAACTGCGCGTGCTGTCGCTGCTGATCGAGGCCGACGGCCGCGCGCTCGACCGCGAGGACCTCCTGCGCGGCCTGTGGGGCGTCGACCGGAGCGCCGAGCTCAGCACCCGCGCCGTCGACCAGCACGTCGCCCGCCTGCGCCGCAAGCTTCTGACCGAGAAGGAGCGCATCGTCACCGTCAAGAGCTCGGGCTACCGGCTCCGCCTGGATTGAAGCGCGGCGCGGCTATGGGAGAACCTTCCAGATGTCCGCCGCGTATTCCCGAAC
>JAGWRY010000466.1 GCA_028869495.1 Elusimicrobiota bacterium
CATCGTGATCGCGGTGTCCCAGACGGGGGAGCGGCAGGGCTGGTAGCGGGTCGTCTCCTCGCCCGGGATCTCCAGGCGGTCGAGCTCCTGCAGGAGGGAGACCAGGCGCGGGTCGGTGTCCGGGTAGCCGAGGCATTTCATCGCCATGATCGCGTTGACGATCGGCGGGAAGATCGCGCCGGGACCGTCGGAATCCTGCATGCGCGCGAGGATCCAGTCCTCGGCCAGGCGCAGGGACCAGACGCGGATCCAGTGGCCGCCGCGCCCCTCCATGCCCTTGAGGAACGAGTCCCACATGACGAAGAAGGTCTTCCACGAGAGCAGGCGGTGCGGGCCGACGGCCTCGGAGACCGGCACGTGGCGGCGCGAGTCCGGGAAGAGCTCGTCGAGGGTCGCGTGCGGCGGGCACGGCACCGCGGGCTGGTAGGCCCAGACGATCGACAGCGGCACGACGATGGGACGGGTCCAGGCCGACATCTCGTAGAGGTTGAAGTAGAACCAGTTCGGGAACAGCATGATCTCGGGCGGGATCGACGGCACGCCGCGCCAGTCGTACTGCCCGAAGAGGGCGAGATAGAACTTCGTGTAGGTGTTGACCTTGTGGATGCCGCCGAGGCGCTTGATTGCCGCGCGCGCGGCCGACAGCCTCGGCTCGGCGGGCGCGTGGCCGGCGAACTTCAGCGCCCAGTAGGCCTTGACGGTCGCCGAGATGTCGGACGGGCCGTTCTTGTAGATCGGCCAGCCGCCGTCGGCGTTCTGCTCGGCGAGCAGGTGGTTGGCCAGGCGCCGGACCTTGATCGAGGAGCCCCGGCCGAGGAAGTTCAGCAGCATCACCGTGTCGGCGTCGATCGTCGTGTCGCCGAAGAGCGGCGCGCACCAGTAGCCGTCCTCGCGGTTCTGCAGGCGCAGGATCGCCTCCTGCGCGCGGCGCAGGGCCTCGCGCAGGGGCGCGGGCGCGTCGGTCTTAGAGGAAGAAGAGGCGGGCTCGGGGCGGACGTGATCGGCCCAGTCGGCGGGCTTGCGGTCGCGGTCGCCCAGCCAGCCGGACGCGAGGGTCTTGATCATGACGAAGATTATACCACGAACGCGCTCAGCGCGGGGAGGGCAGGCCGGCGAGATCCCGGTCGTCGGGGATCGTCGGGTCGGGGACCTCCCCGGTCGCGCGCAGGGCGGCGAAGACGCGGCGGTAGAGCGCGACGGCGGCGGGGTCGTCGATCTCGCGCAGTTCGTCGGGGACGAAGTCCGGGTTCGGCGCCTCGCGCAGGGCCGCGCGCATCCGCTCCGCGGCGCGCTCGGGCAGGCCGCGCTGGAGGTCGTAGCCCGCCAGCTCGGCGTCGACGTGCGCGCGGAACGCCGGGTCGTCGAGGCCCAGCGCGCGGGCCAGCGTCTTCGGCGGGGGCACGCGGTCCCAGCGCCAGCGCGCGCCGCGGGGCAGGCCGTCCGCCTGGAGCGCGCGCGCCGCGTCGACGGCGGTCAGGCGGTAGCCGGTCTCGTCGGAGTGCATCAGGTCGACGAAGCGGCGCGAGCCCTGCAGCTCGTCGAGGGAGACGTACGGCAGGCCCAGCGCGCGCGCCTCGTCGGCGGTCGCGGCGCGCAGGCGCGCGAGCGCGGTCAAGCCGGCGTAGCCCGGCGCCTCGTCGGCGCGGTAGGGAAGTCCGAGGACGATCAGCGCGACGCCGGCCTCCTTCGCGCGCGCGGCCAGGCGCCGCAGGCGCGCGCGGTGCTCGGCGACGAGGCGGTCCGTCTCCGCCGGGGTCAGCGGCACGGGCGCCGTGCCGACGAGCCCGCGCCGCGGTCCCGGGTCGAACGCGCGCGCCAGCAGGCGGAAGGCGGCGCTGCGCCGCAGGAGGAACAGCCGCGCGCGCAGGAGCGCGCGCGCGAGCGCGCCGCCGCGCGGGCGGCGCAGCAGGTAGTTCGCGTAGTCGTCGTAGCCGACGCGCAGGAGCACGGCGTCCGGGCGCAGGGCCAGCGCCTCCGCGAAGACGTCCTCCAGGCGCGCGCCGTCCCAGGCGTGCACGCCGAGGTCGAGAACCTCGACGCGGCGTCCGGGCAGGGCCGCGCTCATGATCGCCTGGAGCCACTGCGGGTAGCCGCCGCGCGGGTGGTACGGCCAGCCCGCGGTCGTCGAGTCGCCGACGCAGGCCGCGCGGAAGACCCCCGGCGCCGGGCGCTTGCGGAAGCGGACGTCGGGCACCGACAGCGAGGCGAGGCCCGGGGCGGTGCGGCAGGCGCCGTCGGGCGCGCACGGGAAGGCCGGCCGTCGGCCCGCGACCCAGAGCAGCGCGCGCTCCGAATCCGTCGGCCGCGAGGCCGGCGCCAGGCGCGCGGCCCCTTCCAGCGCGGCCAGCGCCGCCGCCGGGATCGCGACGGCGGCGACGGCCCGTCCCGCCCAAAGCCTGATCCTGGAAGTGAACAAAGGGGTCAGGCACGAAATTAACAAATTCGTCCGCCGCGATGAAGTAGAATCGAGCGATGAGCGAGAGCCGCTTCGCCGCCGCGCGCCGCGTCCTGGCCGGGGCCGCGCGCCGGGCCGCGCGCGTCCAGTCGGCGGTCCTGCTGAGCCTGGTCTATTGGGCGGCCGTCGGGCCGGCGGCGCTGCTCGCGCGGGCGGCCGG
>JAGWRY010000050.1 GCA_028869495.1 Elusimicrobiota bacterium
GCCGCGGAGCGCCCGTCCGTCCGGCTCCAGGTCCTGTCGGCCGAGGAGTTGGGCCTCTCGCCCGACCCCGGGGCGGCGCGCCCGCCCGCCGGGGAGAGGCGCCCGTTCCTGTACCGCCACTATCGCGCCCTGCGCCGGCTCGTCGCGCCCTTCCTGAGGCTCGGCTACGCGGTGAGCGTCGAGGGGCGCGAGAACCTGCCCGACGGGCCCGTCGTGCTCGTCCCGAACCATGTCTCCTACCTGGACCCGGTGCTGGTCTCCTACGCGGCGGCCCGCCCGATGCGCTACCTGATGGCGCGCGAGCTCTACGAGACGCGCGGCGCGCGGGGCCTCCTGCGCTCGCTCGGCGTCATCCCGATCTCGCACAAGGACCCGAAGCCGGCCATCGAGGAGTCGCTCAACCGCGCGCGCCGGTCGCTGGCCGCCGGCGAGAGCGTCGCGATCTTCCCGGAGGGGCACCTGACCCGCGACGGGGAGCTCGACGTCTTCCGCGGGGGGTTCTCGCGCATCGCGCGCGGGCTCGGCGTGCCGGTCGTGCCGGTGCGCGTGGACGGGATGTGGGGCTCGGCGTTCTCGCGCGGTCCCGGACGCTCCTGGGCGAAGGGCCTGCTGTCGCGCCTGCTCGGGCGGCGCCGGCGCGTGCGCGTCCGGATCGGGCGGCCGCTGGCGCGGCCCGAGCCGGAACTGGCGCGCGCGGCCGTCGACGCCCTGCGCTAGCGGTCCGGGCGGGGCAGGATCTCGTTCAGGTTCAGCCCCAGCAGGGGCCACTTCGAGCCGTCGTAGATCTTGAAGTAGTCGAGGAGCGGCACGTCCTTGACCTCCTGCTTCCAGGCGGCCTCGCGGGCGTACGGGACGCCGCCGACGTCCACGATCAGCAGCTGGTGCGAGACGAGCACCGGCTTGTCCGGCTGGTCCGCGCGCACGAGGTTGGCGATCGTGCCGGACGGGATGCGCGAGGCGTAGCGGGGCAGGAGGGCGATCGGCAGGTACGGCAGGGAGACCGTCTCGTCGGGCATCGCGGCGCCCAGCGCGCGCAGCTCCTTGAGGCGCTCGTCCCTCTGGGCCGGGGTCAGCGAGTCGAGCCCCTGGAGGTCGGCGAGCGTCTTCTTCGCGTACCAGGCCCGCTTCGAGATCGTCTTCGAGGCGACCTCGACGTCGGCGCCGGCGATCTCGCGCGTCACGTCGCGCAGGAAGCCGGCGGCGGCGTTGTTGGGCACCCAGTCCGCCGACGTGAAGTGGTTGCGCGACGCGTAGGCGATCCGACCGTCCTTGTAGCGGATGCGCTGGAGCAGGGCCTTCGCCGAGGCCAGGTCCGGCGACAGCGACAGCGCCATCGTCTCCTCGACGAAGGTCGTGCAGTCGAGCGCGTCGAAGCTCATCAGCGGGTCGCGGTCGAAGCGCCCGCCCGGCCCCTCGCCGAGAGGCCCGAGGACGTACGGCGTGCCCAGGAGCGCCGCGCTGACCGCCTCGATCCGGCCGCGCAGGGAGGGGTTCGCCGCGTCGATGGACGCGAGCGCGGCGTCCAGCCGGCGCGCGTCCATCCCGCGGAAGCGGACCGGGGCCGCCGCCGCCGCGGGGAGCGCGGGTGCCAGGGCGAGGAGCGCCGCGATGGCCGCGGGCCTCATTTCCATTTGATCGTGCAGCCGATCGCGTGCGTCTCGGGCGTGCGCACCGGTCGGCCCGCGACGAGGTCGTCGAGCGCGTCGCGCAGGTAGAGCTTTTCGGCCGTCTTGCGGGTCTTGTAGTTGTTGTCGTCGTCGACCGAGCCGGTGTAGGCGAGCTTCAGGTCCTTGTCGAAGACGAACAGGTGCGGCGTGTGCGTCGCGCCGTAGGCGCGGGCCGCGTCCTGCGACTCGTCGCGCAGGTACGGGAACGGGAAGCGCTTCTGCGCGGCGCGCTCCTTCATCCTCTCGAAGGAGTCGTCCGGGTAGCCGGCCGCGTCGTTGGCGTTGATCGCGGCCATCGCGACGCCCTTGGCCGCGTAATCCTTCGCGGCGGCGATCAGGCGGTCCTCGTTCATGACCACGTACGGGCAGTGGTTGCAGGAGAAGACGACGATCGTCGCCTTCGCGCCCTTCAGCGCCGAGAGCGCGTGGGTCTTGCCGTCGACGCCCGGCAGGCGGAACTCCGGCGCCTTGTCTCCGATCTTCATGTCGACCTCCGAAAAGTTAATCCCGTGCCTGGCACAAAATTAACTTTTTTGGAACTGGGTGATGTCCTGGAAGGTGATGCCGGCGCCGACGACCTGGCCGCGCGGGTCCTGGATCAGCAGGGTCGAGTAGCCGAGGACGCGGGTCTCGCCGCGGCGCTTCCACCAGAGGTCCTGGCGCTTGACGGTCTCCTTCTTGACCAAGGTGTCCATCAGGATCTCGCCCATCTCGGGGATCGCGACGAGGACCTGGTCGACCGGCTGGTTCATCGCCAGCTCTTCGGGCAGGCCGAGGATGCGCTTGGCGGCCGGATTGCACAGCATCACGCGGCCGTGCGCGTCCACCGCGACGAAGCCGCCGCCGAGGTTCTCGAGGATGCTGGCGTTGTGCGCGGTCACCCGGTCGACGGTGGACTCCAGGCGCAGGGCGCGCAGGGCCAGCGCGGCGGCGCGCGTCGCGGCCTGGGCCAGCGCGAGGTCGGCCGCGTCGAACGGGCCGCCCGCCTTGTTGATCAGCTCGATCACGCCGACGAGCTCGAGACGGTCGAAGAGGGGGACGGCCAGCACGCTCTTCGTCGCGTAGCCCGTCGTCTCGTCCAACTCGGGCAGGAAGCGGGGGTCGGAGCGGGCGTCGGCGACGACGAGCGGCTCGCGGTATTTCGCGACCCAGCCGCAGAGGCCCCGCCCCGTCTCGACGCGGCGCGTCTCGACGCGGTGCCCGGCCGCGCCGAGCGCCGCGCGCGCGACCAGGGCCTCGGCCTTCGGCAGGAGGACGAAGTAGGTCGCCGCGTCGCAGGAGAGAGCGGCGGCCAGCTTGTCGACGATCCGCGACCAGACGCGGTCGTCGTCGGCGTCCTTGAGCGACGACAGGAAGGCCAGGACGTCGGCGAGCGCGTCGAAGCGCGGCTCGCTCACCGTCCGCGCCTCTCGGCTCGGCCCGTCCCGCGCGCGAAGGCCCGCAGGCCGTCGACGAGGCCCTTCGCGAGGCGGGCGCGGAAGGCGGGGTCGTTGAGCAGCGCCTCCTGCTCCGGGAGGATCATCATCGTGCTCTCGACGAGGACCGCCGGCATGTCGGTCAGGCGCGCGACGAGGAGGTTGCCCCACTTGAGGCCCTCGTCGGCCAGCGGGTTCTCCTTGACGTAGGACGCGTGCAGTTCGCGGGCGAGGTTCAGGCTGTGCGGGTGATAATAGAAGACCATGAAGCCGTGCGGGTTCGCGAGCGGGTTCTCCCCGTCCGGCAGCGCGTTGTTGTGGAGGCTGACGAAAAGGTCGGCGTCGTCCTCGACGGCCAGGATCGGGCGCGCGGAGAGCGGCACGTCGTCGGCCAGGGACTCGCGCGTGATCAGCGGCACCGCGCCGTAGCGCTTCAGGCGCGCGGCGACGGCCTGCGCGAGCGCGAAGTTCGCGGTCGGCTCGCGCGTGCCCAGCGGGCCGGTCGCGCCGTCCCCGACGCGGCTCGTGTGGCCGGGGTCGAGCATGATCCGCAGGCCCGCGAGCGGGCGGCGCGGGTCGATCTTCGGCGGGCGGCGCAGGACCAGGCGCAGGGTCCCGCCGTCCCAGTCCGCGTGCCAGCCCCACAGGAACTCGCCCGGGCGCAGATAGACGTCGAGCGCCATCTCGTCGGAGCTCTCCTGCCGCCAGGTCGCCTCGCGGACGAACTCGTCGAGGCCCTCGTAGCTGACCCAGTTCGTGTGGCTGTGCGTCCAGTACAGGCGCAGGGTGATCCTGCCCAGAGACGGGGACTCGGTCACCGTGAACGGGATCTTGTCGCCGAGCGGCACGCGCACGACCGCCTGCTTCGCGTCGACGACGACCCCGACGTTGCCGCTGACCGCGCTCGGCGGCGGCTCGCCGGTCGACAGCGCGACGTCCTTGGCCTCGATCCAGCCCGACAGGCGCGGGCCGAGCTCGACGCGGACCGAGTCGCCGTCGCGGCCCGTCGCGAGGAAGCGCGTGCCGGACGGCGGGAAGGCGAGGAAGCCCTCGCCGGGGCCGATCTTCAGGCTGACGAAGCCGTTGGACGACGGCTTGACGACGGCGACCGGGGGCGGCGCGTCCGTCGCCGAGACGAGCGCGGGGCCCTCGCGGCGGACCGACGACCAGCCCGAGCCGATCTGGTACTCGACGCGGGCGGGGGCGAAGGACTGGCCGGGGGCGATCCGGAGCGTGCCCTCGTAGAGGCCGAGGCGGCGGTCGGTCTCGCGCATCTCGGTCCACGGTCCGGAGCCGACGCGGAAGCGCGCGCGGCGGCCGGGCGTCGCCTGCATGCGGGCCGTCAGCCAGTCCCCGGCGCGCAGCTCGAGGTCCTGGCGCGGCGACAGCGACGAGGCGTCGATCGCGAGCGGCTTGGCCGGCAGGGGGGCGGGAGACGGCGGCACGACGATCGTGCGGTCGGCTGTCGCGGTCCAGGTGGACAGCGCCAGGCGCGCGTGGAAGGTGAAGGTCCCGGGCGCGATCGGCAGCCAGGCCAGGAAGCCGCCGTCCTTGTGGACCGCGACCGTCTCGCCGTCGATCGTGAACGGGGCCTTCGGGTCGACGACGCTGCCGATCACGTAGTCGTGGTTCGCGTCCACGGCCTGCCCCTCGACGGGCGAGACGATGTCGATCGGGCCGTTGGCGCCGAGCGGCGGGTGCAGGAGGACGACCGCGGGCTTGGCCTTCGGCTTCGGCTTGGACTTGGGCGGGGCCGGCTTCGCCTTCGGTTTGGCTTTGGGCTTGGCCGGGGCGGGCTTGGCCTTCGACTTGGGCTTCGCCTTCGATTTGGCTTTCGGCTTGGGCTTGGGCGCGGCGGGCTTGGCCTTCGTCTTGGCCGCGGCGGTCTTCGGCTTCGCTTTGCGCGCGGCGGCCGCGGCCGCGGGCGAGAGGCCGAGGAGACTGGCCGCGAGCAGGAGGACCGCCAGGCGGGCGCGCGAGGGCATGACCCGATTCTACTTATTGGGGGAGCGGCGGCGCTACGGGAAGGACGGGTCGACGAGCAGGAGGAAGGTCTGCGGGGAGATGTCGACGGTCGTGTCCGGCGCCGTGAAGCGGATCCACAGCGTGCGCGACCCTCCGGGGGGGACGGACGTCCCGTTCTGGTCGCCGGCGTAGGCGCCGCCGAAGCCGCCGGAGGTCGTCGTGCTGGGCGTGATCGGGGTCGCGAAGGAGGCCGCGGACGGGGGCGCGCTGTTCCACAGGCCCTGCAGCTCGGCGGTCTCGATGCCGGGCGCGGACCCGAGGATCCACGGCGAGCCGGCGGTCGCGGTGGACGCGCTCAGCGAGAACGTCACCGGCAGGGTGCCGACGTTCGTGATCACGAAGGAGCTGATCGAGACGGTCGAGCGCGAGACGCTCGGGTCCAGGGTCCCGAGGTCCATCAGGACCATCGACGGCGAGATCTGGATGTCGAGCGGGGTCAGCGTCGTGTAGTTCGCCGCTCCCGCGCGGTTGAGAGCGGCGACGCGCATGTACCAGGTCGTGTTCGCGTCGATGCCGGAGACGGTCAGCGTGCTCTGCGCGGCGTCGAATGTCGTCGACGAATAGATCGTGCCGGTCGGCGAGCCGAAGGGCGAGGACGAGGTCTCCAGGCGGTAGCCGGACGCGGAGGCGGCGGGCAGGGCCGCCCACTGCAGGGTCGCCGACGTGAAGTAGACGGCCAGATAGTCGGACGCCAGGCGCGAGAGCGCCGGCGACAGCGTCGCGGTCGCGCCGAGGACCGTGTAGGAGCTCAGGCTCCCGACCCAGTTCAGGGCGGCGACGCGGACGTAGTAGGTCGTGTTCGCGTCCAGCGCCGGGAAGGCGACGGTCAGCGTGCTCTGCGCGGCGTCGAAGGTCGCGCTGGTCACGGTCACGCCGCCGGGCGACAGGGTCCCGAAGTCCGTCGACGAGGCCTCGACCTGGTAGCCCTCGTTGCTTCCGGCGGCCCAGGCGGCGGTCAGCGCGTTGGTCTGCACGTCGGGGAAGGGCTGAGCGAGCGTCCCCGGCGGGGCGGCCAGAGTCGCCAGCGAGGCCTGCGACGAGTCGGCGCCGTTGCCGCAGCCGCCGACCTCGACGTAGCGCGCGTAGGTCGTGTTCGCGAGCAGGCCCGTCTCCTCGTACTGCGCCGCCGTCGAGCCGAGGATCGGCGAGACCGGCCCGCCGGTCGCCGCGAAGACCTGGTAGGTCCGGCCGCCGGAGGCGAGGTTCCAGGTCCACAGGATCGTCGTCGAGGTCGGCGAGACGCCGGCGAAGCCCGTCGGCGCGACGTAGGTCGACGTCGAGCTGAACGTGCCTCCGCCGCCGGCCCCCGAGGTGCCGCCGCCGGACGCGCCGCCGGCCGTCGAGATCGCGAGGCTGCAGACGTCTCCGCTGGTCCCGATGGAGATCGACACCATGCCGCCGCCGCCGCCGCCGCCGGGGTCGTTGCCGCCGTCCGCGTCGGTTCCGCCGGCGCCGCCGAGCGCGGTGATCGTGCCGATCCCGGTGAAGTACTGCGCCGACAGGCTGACCGCGCCGCCCGAGCCGCCGCCGCCCGCGCAGTTGGCTGTGTTGCCGCTCGGTCCCGTCCCGCCGACCGCGCCGTCGGCCGAGATCAGGCCGTCGATCTGCATCGTGTTCGCGGCGACGATCACCGCGCCGCCGCCCTTTCCGCCGGTCCCGCCCGTGCCGTCGCCGCCGCCGCCGCCGGAGCCGACGAGGACCGGGTTCGTCGCCGAGTCGTTGACGGCGCCGCCGCCGTTGGTGCCGGCCGCGCCGCCCGAGCCGCCGTGGCCGCCGCCCGAGCCGCCGGCGCTGGACGCGGAGCTCCCGTTGCCGCCGCCGTTGAAGGCGACGACGCCGTTGCCGCCGTTGGTCGCGCCGCCGTTGAAGCCCAGGCCGGACACGGCGGCCGTCGCGCCCGCCGCCAGCGTGAACGTCCCGGCGACGCTGAGGTTCACGTCGGCCCCCTGCGGGCTGGTCCCGGTCGCCGAGTGGTTCAGGGTCGAGCCGGCCGCGAACGTCACGTCGCCCTTGAAGTCCAGCGCCTGGGCCACGCCCTGCGTGAAGGTCGCGCCCGGCTCGACGGTCATGTCGTGGCCGCTGGCGATCGTCGTCGACATCACGAGGACCGGCGCGAAGGTCCCCGCGGGATCGCCGAGGGTCAGGCCGTAGAAGTCGATCGCGCTGCCGCTGGCGGTGACGGTGACGCTCTTGTCGATCGTGACGAGGCTGCCGTTGGAGGGCAGGCCGACCGGGTTCCAGTTCGTCGTCGTGGCCCAGGCGCCGCTGCCGCCGACCCAGACGAAGTTCGTGACCGACGTGATCGCCTGGCCGGCGGGCGCGTCGTTCTCGTCGCCGGACCAGTTCAGCGCGCCGACGCGCAGGGAGTAGGTCGCGCCGGCGTCGAGGCCGGAGACGGTCAGGGTCGCAGGCTGGATGCTCCAGCTGATCGACGAGACGATCGTCCCGCTGAAGTCGGAGACCGTCGCGACGTCGGTCGTCGTCGCGGCCTCGAGGGCGTAGCCCTCGGCCGACGCGGACTGCGGCGAGCCCGGCGCGGGCTGCCAGTTCGCGGTGATCGAGGTCGCGAACACCTGGTAGATCCAGGCGCCGGAGACGGGCGGAGCCAGCGTCGAGCGCGGCAGCTCCGGCGCCGGCGTCGCGCCCCCGGCGACGTTGAGGGCCGACAGGCGCAGATACCAGGTCGTGTTCGCGTCCAGGCCCGTCGCGCTCAGGGACGACGTCCCGCCGCCGGCCGCCGAGGAGAAGGCGACCGTCCCGCCGGGCGACGCGGCGCCGAAGTCGGTCGACGAGGCGGCCAGCGCGTAGCCGGCCGCGGCGACCGGCGTCCAGGAGACGGTCAGGCTCGACAGGAAGACGCCGGCGACGGACGGCGACGGGACCTCGGCGAGCGTCGCCGTCGAGCCGAGGTTCGTCCAGGCGGTCGCGCGGCCGCGGACGTCCGAGGCCAGGACGCGCAGGTAGTAGGTCGTGTCGGCCTGGAGGCCGTTCAGCGTCGCCGAGGGCGGCAGGAAGTCCGGCGCGGTGTCGAGCGAGACTTGGTAGTAGACGCCGGAGTTGAAGTCGGAGGCGGTCGAGAGCTGGACCGTGTAGGTCGTGATCGAGAGCGGGTCGCCGTCGCCGTCCCAGACGACGGTCGCGCTGGTCTGGCCGACGAGCGTGAAGGTCGAGGCCGCCGAGAGCGGCTGGGCGGCCGGCGTCAGGACCGCGCCGACGGAGAGCCAGGCCGACGGCGCGCCGATCGGGTTCAGCGCGGCGACGAACGCGTAGTAGGTCGTGTTCGGCAGGGTCCCGGTCAGCGTCGCGCTCAAGGGCGTTCCCGCCGGAGACGTCGTCAGCGCCACGTCGCCGGCGTCGGCGTTCGGGAAGGAGGCCTCGGTCGAGACCGCCAGCACGTACGGGATGCCGCCCGGGTTGCCCCCGCTCTGCCAGGAGACGCTCAACTGGTGGGCCTCGACGTCCGGGTAGGCGCCCGAGACGGGCGTCAGGCGCCAGGTCATCGTCGCGGGCAGGACCGAGAAGGAGCTCGCGGCCGGGCCGGAGGAGGAGCGCACGCGGAAGTAGTAGGTCGTGCTCGCCGACAGCGTGTCCGTCGTCGCGGAGAGGGCGTAGGTCGACGAGGACGAGTACGAGGCGAAGCCGGGGTCCGTCGAGCAGTCGAGCTCGTAGAGCGAGCCGGCCGGATTGCCGCTGACCAGCCAGTTCGCGGTGATCGAGTTCGCCGAGACCGGCGCGTACGCCGGGTCGGCCGCGGACGGCGGGACCATCGAGAACGGCGTGATCGTGGAGCCCAGCGTCGTGTAATTCGGCGAGCCGTTCCAGTTCAGCGACGCGACGCGGAAGTAGTAGCGGTGGTTGACCGCCAGCGCGGGGGCGGAGACGGTCAGCGTGCTCTGCGCGACGTCGGCGGTCGCCGAGGAGGAGACGACGCCGCCGGGGAGCAGGGCGCCGAAGTTCGTCGAGGAGGCGTCGACCTGGAAGCCCTCGGCCGTCGCGGCCTGCGGGGAGCCCGGCAGGGCCGCCCACTGGACCGTCGCCGAGGCCGCGAAGACGCCGAGGAAGTCGGAGGACAGGCGCGTCGGCGGGACGGCCAAGGTCGGCGTCGAGCCGAGGGAGACGTAAGGCCCGAGCTCGCCGGCCCAGTCGTAGGCGGCGACGCGGAAGTAGTAGGTCGTGTTCGCGTCGAGCGGCGGGTACAGGAGCGTCAGCGTGCTCTGCGCGACGTCGTAGGTGTCGCTGGTCACGGTCACGCCGCCCGCGAAGTTCGTCGAGGAGGCCTCGACGCGGTAGCCTTCGGCCGAGCTCTCGGGCGGCGAGGCGGGCTTGGCTTGCCAGGCGGCGGAGACGCGGTCGTCCTGGACGTCCGTGAAGGACTGCGCGAGCGCCGACGGGGGCGCGGCCAGCGTCGTGCGCGACGCCGACGGCGAGTCGGCGGCGGCGCCGCAGCCGCCGACCTCGACATAGCGGGTGTAGGTCGTGTTGGGCAGGAGCCCGCTCTCCGTGTAGGAGGCCGCGCTCGCGCCCAGCACCGGCGAGACCGGGCCGCCGGTGGACGCGAAGACCTGGTAGGTCTTCACGTGCGGCTCCAGGCTCCAGGTCCACAGCAGGCTGTCGGTGGACGAGGTCACGGCGGAGAAGTCCGGCGGGGCCTGATAGGTCGACGTCGAGCTGAACGTGCCGCCGTTGCCGCCCAGCGACGCGCCGCCGCCGGAGGGGCCGCCGTCGGTCGAGACCGAGACGTCGCAGGCGCCGCCGGCGGTGATCACATTGATCGACACCATGCCGCCGCCGCCGCCGCCGCCCGGGTTCAGGTTGCCGTTCGAGTCGGCCCCGCCCGCGCCGCCGAGCGCGGTGATCGTGCCCGAGCCGACGAAGTAGTTCGCGGACAGGTTGACGCCGCCGCCCGAGCCGCCGCCGGCGGCGGTGCGGCCAGTCCGGGTGCCGTCGCCGGCGTTGCCGGCCGCCCCGTCGGCCTGGATCAATCCGTCGATCTGCATCGTGTCGGCGGTCACGATCACGAGGCCGCCGCCGTTGCCGCCGGTGGCTCCGGCCGAGACGCGCCCGCCGGCGCCGCCCGAGCCGGGCGCGGTCGGGTTCGTCGCCGAGTCGTTGGCGAGGCCGCCCGCCTCGGAGCCGACGGTGCCGCCGGCGCCGCCGTGGCCGCCGCCGGAGCCGCCGTCCGTGGTGACCGCGCCGACGTTGCCGCCGCCGGCGCCGGAGATCACGCCGTTGCCGCTGACCGCGCCGCCGTTGTAGCCCAGCCCCGAGACGGCGATCGTCGCTCCGGCGCTCAGCGTGAAGGTCCCGCCGACGCTGAAGTTCACCTCGGCCGCGGGGGGATTGGTGCCGATCGCGGAGTGGTTCAGGGTCGAGCCGGACGCGAAGGTGACGTCGCCGGCGAAGGTCTGCGTCTGGGCGACGCCCTGCGTGAAGGTCGCGTTCGGGTAGACCGTCATGTTCCGGCCCGAGGCGACGGCCGTCGAGAGGAGCAGGACCGGCGCGTAGGTCCCGGCCGCGTCGCCGAGCGTCAGCGTGTAGAAGCTGATCGCGCCGCCGTTGGCGGTCACCGTGACGCTCTTGTCGATCGTCACCTGGCTGCCGCCGGACGGGATGCCGTTCGGCGTCCAGTTGGTCGCGGTGTCCCAGGCGCCGCTGACGGCGGCGGTCCACACGAAGTTCGAGGTCTGCGTGATCGCGCCGCCGGCCGTCGCGTCGTTCGCGTCGCCGGACCAGTTCAGCGCGCCGACGCGCAACGTGTAGGTCGCGCCGGCGTAGAGGCCCGTCACCGTCAGCGTCGCCGGCTGGATTCCCCAGCTGAGCGAGGAGACGATCACGCCGCCGAAGTCGGACGGGGAGCCGACGCTGGCGGCGGTCGCGGCCTCGAGCACGTAGCCCTCGGCGGTCGCGGTCTGCGGCGAGGCCGGCGCGGGCCGCCAGTTGACCGTGACCGAGGTCGCGAAGACCTGGTAGACGGCGGCGCCCGAGACCGCCTGGGCCAGCGTCGACTGCGCGCCGGCGTCGGCCGAGGCCGCGGTCCCGCCCCAGTTCAGGCCCTGCGCCCGCAGGGTATAGGTCGTGTTGGCGAGCAGGCCCGAGACGGTCAGGGACGTCAGCGACCCGCCCGCCGCCGACGAGTAGGCGACCGCGGTCCCGGCCGCGAAGGCCGTCGAGGAAGCCAGCACCGCGTAGCCGTCGGCGGCCGACGGGGTCCAGGAGACGGTCAGGCTCGACAGGTAGACCGCCGAGACGGCGGGCGAGCCCGGGGGCTGGGCCAAGGTCGCCGTCGCGCCGAGGACCAGCCAGGCCGACGGCGCGCCGTCCCAGTTGAGGCCGGCCACGCGCACGTAGTAGGTCGTCGCGGGGTTCAGGCCGGTCAGCGTCGCGGCCGGGGCGGGGCCCGCCGGCGCGGTCGCGAGGAGGACCTGGTCGTAGACGCCGGAGTTGAAGTCCGAGGCCGACGAGGCCTGCACGGCGTAGGTCGTCTGCGAGGGCGGACTGCCGTTCGGGAGCCAGAAGACGGTCATGCTCGACTCGCCGACCCCGGCGAAGGCGGGGGAGGCGGCGGCGGGGACGTTCGTCAGCGTCGCGGTCGCGGCCGAGACGAAGGCGGACGGCGCGCCGTCGTTGCCGAGGGCGGCCACCCGCAGGTAGTAGGTCGCGTCGGCGGAGAGGCCCGACGTGCTGAACTGCAGGGCGTAGACCGTGTGCGTGGTCACGGCCGCTCCGTTCCCGAAGGACGCGTCGGTCGAGACGTTGAGGCGGTAGCCGGTGCCGGGGCCGTTGTTCGGGTCCGTCCACTCGAGGGTCAGGGACGACGCGGTCGGCGCCGTCGGGCCGAAGACGACGGACGCGGGCAGGGGGGACACGGGCAAGGTCGAGGTCGAGCCGAGGGAGGCGAAGGCGGTCGGACGGCCGAGGAAGTCCTGCGCGCGGGCCTCGAAGTAATAGGTCGTGTTCGCGTTCAGGCCCGCGAAGCTGGCGGCCGCCGCGTCCGGGACCGTGCTGAAGGTCACGCTCGAGGCGGTCGGGTCGAAGCTCGGAGAGGTCGAGACTTCGACCGTGTAGGTCGTGACCGAGAGGGGGTTGCCGTCCGGGTCCCACAGCGCGGTGAAGCCGCCGCTCGCGAGATCCGCGAAGGCCGGGGAGGCGGCCAGCGGCAGGGCCGCCGGGGTCAACGTCGAGCCGGCGGCCAGCCAGACCGACGGCGCGCCCAGTTGGTTGAGGGCGGCGACGTAGACGAAGTAGGTCGTGTTGGGCAGGAGGCCGGTCAGCGTCGCCGCGGGCGAGGCCCCGGCGGGGCTGGTGTCGAGGCCGACGTCGCCGGCGTCGCCGTAAGGGACGGCGGCCTCGGTCGTCGCGACGACGGCGTAGGGCGCGCCGGCCGGGTTGCCGCCGTTCTGCCAGGCGAGGGTCAGCTGGTGCGCCGCGACGCCCGAGAAGGTCGCCGGGGCGGCCGGCGGGACTCTCAGCGTCATCGTCGAGCCGAGGTCGGCGAAGGCGCTGACGCCGGCGCCCGAGGAGGCGCGCACGCGGAAGTAGTAGGTCGTGTCCGGCGACAGCGTCGACGTCGAGGCCGACAGCTGGTCGGTCGTCGAGGAGGAGAACGTCCCGAAGGCCGGGTCGAGCGAGCCGTCGAGGCGGTAGAGGGTCCCGTGCGGGTTGCCGTTGCGCTGCCAGGCGGCGGTGATCGCGTCGCTGGAGACGCTCGGATAGACGGGGCTGGCCGGCAGGGGCACCTGCATCTGGAGGAGCGTCGTCGTCGAGCCGAGGACCGCGTCGTTCGCGACGCCCTGCCAGTTCAAGGAGCCCGCGCGGAACCAGTACTGCTGGCCGGTGATCAGCGGCGGGTCCGAGACGGTCAGCGTCGTCTGCGACGGGTCCGTCGTCGCCGAGGACGAGATCACGCCGCCCGGCGACAGAGCCCCGAAGTCGGTGGACGAGGCCTCGACGAGGTAGCCCTCGCAGGTCGCGGAGGACGGCGAGAGCGGCAGGCCGGTCCAGGTCACGACGGCCGAGGTCACGTCCACCTCGGCGAAGGGCGACGCCGGGACGCCGGGCGGGTCGGCCAAGGTCGAGCCGGCCGCGCGCACCGAGCCGGTGCTGGCGTCCCCGTCGGAGTCCACCGTCCACAGCACCGAGTACCAGGTCGTGTTCGGGTCGAGGCCGGAGAGCTGGTCGCCGACGCCGGTCCCGGGAGAGGCGCCCGAGGTCGAGACGACGACCTGCGCCTGCGCGAAGGAGAAGGTGTCGGGGGCCGTGTAGCTGGCGACGCGGATGTAGTACGAGCTCCCGGGCTGGAGGGCGCCGACGGTGCCGTCGTAGCCGGGCGTCGACCAGGTCAGCGTCATCGTCGTGCGCGCGACGTCGGCGCGCACGGCGAGGTCGCCGACCGGGCCGGGGGCGGAGAAGATCTCGCGCGCGCCGGTCCGCGCCAGGCGCGTCGTCGAGGCGCTGCCCGCGCCGACGACCTCCTCGCCGATCGTCAGCGTCACCTGCTGGGTCGACGACGCCGACGTGTCGCCGCCGGCCGAGACGGCCGAACGGTCGAGGCTCTGCGTCGCGCTCGACTCGGGCGCGCCGGCCCGCGCCGTCCCGGCGCCGGTCAGCAGAAGCGCGGCGAGGAGGAGTCCCGTCAGGGGCCGACCTCCATCACGGTGAGCGTGCGCTCGTCGAGGCTCTGCGCGGCGGGCGCCGTCGCGGTGATGCAGTACTCGACCTGCGACGTCGTCGCCGGCGCGTCGATCTTGAGGACCGGCACGAGCATGTTGTAGCCGTTGGTGTTCGGCACGGTCGCGTTGTTGGTGATGCCGACCTGAGTCGAGCCGGTCGTGCAGGCCCCGCCGACCTGGCGGCGCACGCGGATCTGCCAGGTGCTGAGGTTGTTGACGATGCGGTTGAGGCCGACGTCGCCCCAGATCTGGATCAGGCTGGAGGTCCGGCTCGGCGTGATGTCGGTGGAGAGGATCACGGTCTCGGTGTTGGCGGTCATCGTGACCGTGGTGTTCAGCGTCGCCGAGCTGACGTTCGGGCGCGGGTTGCTCAGGTCGGCGCCGGAGCCGAAGTAGTCGGCCGCGGCGACCGTGCTGTCGGCGACCAGGCCGCCCGAGCCGGCGATGCGGACGGTGCCGGCCAGGACGCTGATGCCGGAGCTGGTCGTCAGGCTGTACTGGGAGGCGCCGGTCGCCGTGAAGCTCCCCGTCGAGGCGACGAGGCCGGTCCCGGTCGCGTCGAGTCCGGCCGAGGCGGCCGCCAGCTTGAGCGTGCCGGCGGACATCAGGGCGCCGGAGCTGGCCGCCAGGCTGTACTGGGAGGCGCCGGTCGCCGTGAAGGTGCCGCTCGAGGCGGTCAGGGCGCCCGAGAAGCTGGCCGTCGAGGCGACGAGGCCGGCCGGCAGCTGCCAGTTGCCGGCGGCGGTGAAGGTCGAGTAGGCGGTTCCCGCGTTGACGCGGATATCGGCGGCGCTGACGAGCTGGGCCGACGTGAACGCGTACGGGCTCATCACCAGGAGCTGGCGCGGCGTCATCTCGCCGTCGGGAGGGACGGTGATGCCGAGGTACTGCGAGGCGCCCGCGAAGAGGTCCGGGCTGAGCGTCGCGTTCTGCCCCAGGCGCGTCGAGAAGACGCCGTTGCTGACCGTGATCGTCTGGCTTTCCGTGTAGAGAGAGGCGCCGCCGGTCGGGACGCCGTAGAGATTGAAGGTGACCGAGTACGAGCCGCTGCGCGGCGCGCCGGTGGACGGGTCCAGGAGCTTGCCCTGGATGTTGATCTGCAGGGGGAGGCCGGCGGCTCCGGCGGAGGCGGCCAGGACGGCCAGCAGGGCGGGGACGGCGAATCGTCGGATCATCGGAGCTTCTCCTTTAGGCGCGCGCGTGCGTATAAGGCAAGGGGACAGGCGTATTGTAGTCCTGGCCCGCGGGGGCATCAAGGAGAAGAATGCGAAATGAACGCGAATTCCCGGCGAGCGGGCTAGAAGTACGTCCCGAAGTAGATCCGGCGGCGGCGCGGGTGCCGGAACGAGAGGTCGGTGACGACGTCGCCGGACTCGAGCGAGGACAGCGGCTTGCCGAAGCGCTCGAGGAAGGTCGTGCGCAGGACGCGGCCGGACGACTTGCGGCTCTCGATCAGGCCGTCGCCGCCGGTGTAGATCAGCACGTGCGTGATCCGCTTCGAGTCCGCGTCGCGGGTCAAAAAGACCAGGTCGCCGCCCGCCAACTGAGCGCGGCGTAGGGGGCGCGCGCGGCGCCACTGGGCGTCGGCGTCGCGCGGGATCTCGCGCCCGTGGACCAGGTAGGCGAGGCTGACGAGGCCCGAGCAGTCGACGCCGATCTTGGGGTCGGCCTGGACGCCCGAGCGTCCGCCCCAGTAGTAGCTGGTGCCCAGGAACAGCTCCGCGGTGCGGATGATCTCGGCGCGCGAGGCGGCGGTCGGCTCGCCCGGCGGCACGAAGAGCGCGTCGGACGGGATCTCGCCGAGCGCGCCGTCCAGCAGGCGCACGGCCGCGGTCCCGGAGGAGCTCGACACGCGGTCCAGGCGCGTGCCGACCGACAGGGCCAGGTACGAGTTGCCGCGCGCGACGATCGCCTGGCGCACGCGCACGACGACGTTCGCCGGCGGCGGGGGGGCGGAGATCAGGTCCGACGCGCGCATCCAGCCCGGATAGCCGCCCCAGGTCCCGTCGGGCTCGAGCGCGGGCTGGTCGTCGGCGCGCACGCGCACCCAGTCGCCCTTGGCCGCCAGGACGGTCACGGTCTCGCCGTAGAGCAGCTGGGACAGGTGCGCGTCATCGTGCAGGCGCACCGTGCGCCGGCGCACCGGCTTCGACCAGAGGTCGGCGACCGGCACGCCGACGGTCAGCCGCCGCGGGAGGTCCGGGCCGATCAGGTAGGCCAGCCCGCGCTTGTTGACGCGCCAGACGCGGTGGAACGCGGCGCGGGCGTAGACGCGGCGCACGCCGCCGTCGCGCGCGGCCGGGTCGCGCACGATGACGTCCCCGTCCTTCGTGAAGCCGACGACGACCATCAGGTGCCCGGCGGTCTTCTCGATCGGGGCGCCGGGCAGCTCGCCGGGGCCGAAGGTCACGCTGACGGGGACCGGGCGGCCGGCGGCGACCTGGTCCTGCAGGTCGTCCAGCGAGTTCAGGCGCGCGACGCGCGCGTCGAGGCCGAGCGAGGCGGCGTAGGCGGCGTTGGCGGGCCAGTTGCCGAAGAGCTCGGAGGTCCGGTCGCGCACCGCGAGCGCGACCGCCTCGGTCGCGCGCCGGCGGCCCCAGAAGGCCAGCGTCATCGCCAGCGAGGTCGGCGAGCAGAGGTCGTGCTTGTACTTGGACTCGGCGTCGAGCTGGGAGCGGGGGGCGACGTCCAGCTCGCGGACCCAGGGGCCGGGCTCGAACGCCGGGGGCCCGGCCGGGGCGTCGCCGTTCGAGAGGGCGAGCGCCGCCTGACGCAGGACGACCGGCGCGCGCGCGGCCTTGAAGCGCAGGCGGAAGCGGACGGCCGTCGCCGGGGACTTGAGCTTGAGCTCGTCGACGTCGAGCGTCGCCGACGCGTCGTCGACCTTCGGGGCCGAGGCCCAGCCGTCCGCGGTCTCGGTCCCCAGGACGTACCAGCCGGTCCAGGCGCCGTCCTGGCGGACCTTGACCGAGAGCTCGATCTCGCCGCCCGCAGGGACGTCGGCGGCGAAGGAGCCGACGACGTCGTCGAACGGGGCGGCGGATTCCAGGTCCGCGGACTCGAGGCTCGCCGTCCGGGCCTTCGTGCGGAAGAGCCCTTGCGCGAACGGCAGGCGCGCCAGGCCGACCGCGCGGGCCTTCGCGGCGTCGAGGGGGGTGCGCCAGACCACGTTTTCGTTCATCGCGCGGGCGTTCGCCGCGGCCAGCAGGAGCGTCATAAGAGAAAAGCCGAGCGACCGCGCGGGCCGCCCGGCTCTTCCGGTCGAGATCAAATCGTCCGCTTACTTGACGAGCTTGTTCGTCGGCTTGCGCGGCGGGTCGTTCGGCGGCCGCGGCGTGA